>CALKXX010000158.1 GCA_938003725.1 uncultured Sphingomonadaceae bacterium
CAATTGTTTCGGATAAGCTGCTTAAGGATGCCCATATCCACTTGCTCCAAGCGATTGATATAGAGGCAGGATTTGCCGACGGTGTGTTTGCCCAACAGCCCGAACAACCGTTCTTGTTCGGCTTGGCCTTCAGGCGTGCAATAGGCTCCCATCAGATATATGGATAGCTTGGCTTTCCGCGGCGAGAAACCTGTTCGGCTCGATGTGCCTTCCCGACCGCTCTCATATTTATAGTCATAGCTGCCAAACCCAATAATGCTCGGTCCCCACATCTTGGGTTCTTCGCCGGTCACATTCCGGAATAATTCGATCAATTCCCGCGCTTCTTCTTGCCGTCGTTCCGGCTGAGCGGTTGATATAAATGCCTCGACATCCGCGCCGGTTGGTTTTGTTTTCA
Organism: uncultured Sphingomonadaceae bacterium; assembly: GCA_938003725.1. Taxonomy (GTDB): domain Bacteria; phylum Pseudomonadota; class Alphaproteobacteria; order Sphingomonadales; family Sphingomonadaceae; genus Parasphingorhabdus. The sequence goes on from CALKXX010000158.1 coordinate 398, forward strand.
TTTCTGCTTTGGCCATATATTCCTCCGTTGATCGGTTGTATATCATATTGCGCAGAATTTTGGAGCCTGTTAGGCGCGGGCCGTATTTCTAAGAAAGACAAGCAAATGAGCGATTCCATCAAACGTGTGGTTCTGGCCTTTTCGGGTGGACTTGATACCAGCGTCATATTGAAATGGTTGCAACAGGAATATCAGTGCGAGGTTGTTACCTTCACCGCTGATCTGGGGCAGGGCGAAGAACTGGGTCCTGCGCGGCGGGTGGCAGAAACACTTGGCGTGAAGCCCGAGCATATTTTTATCGATGATCTGCGCGAAGAATTTGTCAAAGATTATGTGTTCCCGATGATGCGCGCCAATGCCCTTTATGAAGGGCTCTATCTGCTTGGTACGTCGATCGCCCGGCCGCTAATCTCCAAACGCCAGATTGAGATTGCGAAACTGACCGATGCCGATGCTGTGGCGCATGGCGCGACAGGTAAAGGTAATGATCAGATACGCTTTGAGCTTGGCTATTATGGCCTGAACCCTGATGTGAAGGTAATCGCTCCCTGGCGCGAGTGGGATTTGACGAGCCGGACACGCTTGATTGAATTTGCCGAAAAACACCAAATTCCGGTTCCGAAGGACAAACGCGGCGAAGCGCCCTTCTCCACCGATGCAAATATGCTGCATACCTCTTCCGAAGGGAAAATCTTGGAAGACCCCTGGGATGAGGTTCCTGATTATGTTTATTCGCGCACCAACAATCCGGAAGATGCCCCGGACACAGCCGAATATATTACCATCGATTTCGAAGCTGGTGACGGTGTTGCGATAAATGGAGAGGCGATGTCTCCGGCGACTTTGCTCGATAAACTGAATGATTATGGGCGGGAACATGGGATAGGGCGTCTTGATCTGGTGGAAAACCGTTTTGTCGGTATGAAGTCACGCGGCATGTATGAAACGCCCGGCGGAACGATCTATTACGCCGCCCATAGGGGAATAGAGCAACTCACCCTTGATCGGGGTGCTGCGCATTTGAAGGATGAGCTGGCGCCGCGTTATGCGGAAATGGTCTATAATGGCTTTTGGTTCTCGCCAGAGCGGGAGATGCTACAGGCCGCGATTGACCAGTCCCAACAGCGTGTGACCGGGACCGTTCGGCTAAAACTATATAAGGGCAGCGTAAACGTGGTCGGGCGCAAGGCAGACGTCGATTTCAACCTCTACAGCCAAGATGTTGTGACGTTCGAGGATGACGCCGGTGCTTATGATCAAAAAGATGCAGAGGGTTTTATCAAGTTGAATGCGCTGCGATTGCGATTGCTTGGCAAACGAAATGGCTAACTTCACTTGTTAATCTCATCGTTGATATTGCTGCTTGGCTTCGTCGTGCTGATTGTCGGCGGCGAATTTCTGGTGCGCGGCGCGGTTCGGCTGGCTGAACGTGCCGGCATGTCTCAACTCCTGATCGGATTGACAATAGTGGGTTTCGGGACGTCCGCGCCGGAACTTGTGGCGAGCGTCGAAGCAGCAAGAGCAGGATCTCCGGGCATTGCATGGGGCAATATAGTAGGGTCTAATCTTGCAAATAGCTTGCTGATTTTGGGCGTAGCTTCGATGATTTTGCCGATGGCCGTCCCGCGCGGACCTTTATGGCGTGATGGCGGATTGGCCCTTGGCGTCACCATCATACTCTGGTTGGTGGCAACATCTACCGGTATCACAGTCGCTATCGGAATAGCTTTTCTGGTGCTCCTTACCGCATATCTTGGTTATGCTTACTGGGCGGAGCGAACGCAGCCGGTAGGCGCGACAGCCTTGCATGAAAAAGCGGAATCGCTTGAGATTGCCGACACCCATTTACACGATGATCAACCGGTCTGGCGATCCCTGCTGACATTGGGCGGCGGTATTGTTATGATTGTGCTGGGCGGACGCTGGCTCGTGGAAGGTGCGGTCGATTTGGCGCGCCTGATTGGTATGAGCGAGGCGGTCATTGGTTTGACGGTAATTGCTATCGGGACATCGCTTCCCGAATTGGTGACTTCGATAATAGCGGCTTACAAAGGGGCGAGTGCGGTGGCTCTTGGCAATGTGCTGGGGTCGAACCTCTTCAATTTGTTGCTTATTGGAGGTGTTACAGCCGTCATTGCTCCCGGAACGATCCCGTATGAAATAGCGAATTTTGGTCTGCCACTATTGATCGTCGCTTCGATTATACTGATGATATTTGCGATTACCGGGCGCCGGATATCGCGCTGGGAGGGTGCGGTCTTGCTGATCGCTTATGCGGCGCAACTCATCTACAATCTGGTTGCGGTTTAACCTCACTGGAGGACTTGGAGGGTCAGTGGCGGTTGACTCATATTCAATATTTCGATAATACTGGAAATATGGAAAAATATCGAAAATCAGAAAGTGCATTGTCAGCATTGTCAGCGCTCGCGCAAGAACATCGGCTCGCGGTGTTTCGCCTGCTGGTACAAGCTGGCCCAGAGGGATTGGCAGCTGGTGATATCGCCGAAAAACTCGATTTGCCGGCGAGTTCGCTATCTTTCCACCTTTCGCATTTGAAACAAGGCGGGATTGTTGGTGTTGAGCGGCAAGGGCGGTCGATTATTTACCGGGCGGATTTTGCGGCGATGAATGAGTTGATGGCTTATTTGCTCGAAAATTGCTGTGCTGGTTCTGATCGCCCATCGCCTGCATTGTCCGAATTTGAAAGCAAAGGAGAGGCAGCATGAAACGTATGCACCTGAACGTCAAAGTATCAGATATGGAGAAATCTAAAGCCTTTTATTCACAGCTTTTCGCGACGCAACCCGCCGTAGATAAGGGCGATTACATCAAGTGGATGGTTGATGATCCATTTATCAATTTCTCGATTGAACCTGCGG
>CALKXX010000159.1 GCA_938003725.1 uncultured Sphingomonadaceae bacterium
ACGGGGACGAGGAAAAATATCAACGAGATGCAGGCAAATAAACGGGTCACGGAGGGCCGCATAACCGATATTCATTGGCAAATATATTCTATTCTGGACGCTCCCGCAAAACATCCGCTAGAAACAGCGCAATGATCCGAAAGGCAAGTTGATGAAGAAGATTTACCCCGATGCCGCGTCGGCGCTTGATGGCCTGTTATTTGACGGGATGCATCTATGTGTAGGCGGCTTTGGTCTGTGCGGAATTCCTGAACGACTGATCGATGCATTACAGGATGCGGGTGTGAAGGACCTGACCATTGCCTCCAACAATGCCGGGATTGACAATGAAGGCCTCGGCAAGTTGCTGCGTTCCAAACAGGTGAAAAAAATGATCTCCTCTTATGTTGGAGAGAATAAGGAGTTTGAAAGGCAATTTTTGTCGGGTGAACTGGAAGTGGAATTTTGCCCTCAAGGAACATTGGCCGAGCGATGCCGCGCAGGCGGAGCCGGTATACCTGGCTTTTACACTAAGACCGGCGTGGGCACACAGGTTGCTGAAGGCAAGGAAGTGAAGCAATTTGATGGTGAGGATTATATTCTGGAACGCGGAATATTCGCGGACCTTTGCCTGATCAAGGGGTGGAAGGCAGATAAAGCCGGGAACCTGATCTTTCGCAAAACCGCCCGCAATTTCAATGCACCGATGGCAACCGCGGGCAAAATCTGTGTCGCGGAAGTGGAAGAAATTGTAGAAGTTGGCAAACTGGACCCCGACGCCATTCATTTGCCGAGCATCTATGTCAAACGTCTGATTTCCGGCGCACCCTATGACAAGCAAATCGAGTTTCGCATGACGCGGGAGCGGGAAAGCGCGTGATCAAGACGGTGCGTCCGTATTTTGCTCTGGCTTCTTTGCCGCTGCTTTCTGGCTGCGTCGCGGCGCTGTTGCCGCTTGCGGCTTTGGGGACAATTGGCAAAGGTGAGGTTGACCGCCGTGCCGCCAAGCGTGATTTGATCGCGGCAGGTGCGGTCGACCTAAGTCCGGCTTTGAAAACCAGCGCAATCGCTGGTGATGTTGAATTTACCGGACAGGGCGGCGGTCTCGATACCGTCAATGCTGGGGAAGAAGTGCTGTCCGACCGGGATTATCTATCTCGGTTTTTTAAACCCGTCAATCGTCAGCGTGCGATGCCTTATGCGGGTTTCACCAGCTACGCACTGGCGCAATCGGCAAAGTTTGAAGCGGGCGAGGGTATCCAGTCCGCCGTATTGATACCGCGCGTCGCGTTGGAAAAGCCCGAGAAGGTAGACTGTGCCGGAAAGCCGTTGGCAGTCCTTATCGATCTGGACGACCAGAACGCGGGAAATTGGACAGTTTCCGAAACATTGTACCGACAAAATGGGTTGGCAGAAGCGCTGGACGAACTGCGCGCTGCAAAGATCAGCGTGATCTGGCTGTCGGACCAGCCAGCAGAATCCTCCGACCGGATATCGGCTATTCTGAAAGATGCTGGACTGTCGGTCAGTGAAGCAGATGATTTTCTGTTCCTCGACCGGGGCGGTGATGATCGCAAACAGGCGCGGCGCTGGGACGCGGCGCGCACCTATTGTATCGTTGCGATGGCCGGGGACAAGCGTGCGGACTTTGACGAACTTTACGATTATCTGCGTCATCCCGATGGCGCAGTGACGCTGGAACATATGTACGGTGCCGGTTGGTTTATCGCCCCGCCGCCACTGGTAACACAGCCGGATGAAGCCGCAACCGCCGACATATCTATGAAAGAGGATGACGAATAATGGTCTGGGACAGAAATCAGATGGCAGCGCGCGCGGCGCAGGAGTTGCAGGACGGCTATTATGTCAATTTGGGCATCGGTATTCCCACCTTGGTCGCCAATCATATTCCGGATGGTGTAGAGGTCACATTGCAATCGGAAAACGGCATGCTGGGGATCGGACCGTTCCCCTATGAGGATGCAATTGATGCCGATCTGATAAATGCGGGTAAACAGACGATCAGTGAACTGCCGTCCTCCTGCTATTTCGGAAGCTCTGACAGTTTTGCGATGATCCGGGGCGGGCATATTGATCTGACAGTGCTGGGCGCGATGGAGGTCGCGGCAAATGGCGATATCGCCAATTGGATGATTCCCGGAAAAATGATCAAGGGCATGGGCGGGGCAATGGATCTGGTCGCGGGGGTGAAGAAAATCATTGTCGTCATGGATCACTGTGCGAAGGATGGCAGCCCAAAATTTATTCCCGCATGCACATTGCCGCTGACCGGAACCAATGTGGTTGATATGATCATCACTGATCTTGCTGTGTTTCACCGAGCGGATCATGACAGCTCGTTCAAGCTGATCGAACTGGCACCGGATGTCAGTGCGGCGGATGTCGCGGCAAAGACCACCGCCAATTATGAGGTCGCGATCTAGGCGAAGGTCATGAGAAGGCTGATGGCAATGCTGATCGCTCTTGCCGCGATCGCTCTGGTTTTCTGGTATGGGAAACAGGTTCTGGTGGAGCAACGCATTGGCTTTCCTTTGGCGGAACTTACCGCGGCGCCGCAGGAGGACCGTCTCCCTATCGAACCCGGCGACTGGAAGGGTAAGATCGATTACCGCGCGCTTGACCGAGATTTTGCTGCAATCGCACGGCGACCTGAAATGGCGGGATTGGCGGTCGCAATTGTTGAAGATGGCGAACTTCGATTTGTTCAAACTTACGGCGTCACCGACAAGAGTACCGGAGAGTGGGTGACGCCCAAAACCGTGTTTCGCTGGGCCTCGGTTTCAAAGGGCATCGCTGGCGTTTTGGCGGCAAAGCTGTCCAGTGAAGGCAAGGTCGACCTGAACATCCCGATCAGTAGCTGGCAGACATCTCTGCGGCTCCCCGGCGGAGCGAACTCTTACATCACGTTGGAACAGCTTCTTTCCCATCAAACGGGATTGACCAAAAATGCTTATGACCGAAAGTTGGAGCGCGGGGAAAGCCCTGGTTTGTTGCGGGCACAACTCGCCGGCGCGCCGCAGCAATGTGTACCCGGTACATGCCACAGCTATCAGAATATAGCGTTTGATGCGGCCAGTGAAATTCTGGGCGCGGCTGCTGGGACGTTATATTCTGATGCGGTGCGGGATCAGCTATTTGGGCCACTGGGTATGGAAAGTGCGCAATATGGCATGATCGGCCTGACCGGCGCGGATAGCTGGGCGCGGCCGCATCGGGGGGACGAAATACGCACGCCGGTCGAATCCTATTGGCGGTTGCCGGCGGCGGCCGGGGTGAACAGTAATATTGTCGATATGGCCCGCTGGATGCAGGCGATGATGGGCGAAAATTCGGCCATATTATCGACTGAGGTCCGGGCGCTCGCTGTGACGGCGCGTGTATCAACGCCGCGCCTATATGGCGGCGAATTATCTCGCGCATTGACCGACCCGTCCTATGGGCTGGGTTGGCGCAACTTCACCTATGCCGGCCGCCAAATGGTGGGACATTCCGGCGCTGTCGATGGCTTTCGCGCGACGCTGATTTTCGACCCTGCTAGGCGCACAGGCGTTGCGGTAATGTGGAACAATGGATGGGGCGTTCCATTCCGTATTCCGTTCGCGGTGTTCGACAGCTATTACGGACGGTCCGGAGTGGAGACGAAAGACTGGCTGGATATCAGCGACATTGCGCTACCCGAACCAAAACCAGTCCCGGCCAAGTGATTTTTGATCGTTGATCTTAGTTTAGCGAAGCCCGCAGGGCCGCCTGCTCAAATAGTCCGCGGTCGCCCATTTCCCATGTGACGTTAAGCTGGGTGCGGTGGATAAGCCAGCCGTCTTCATCACGCTTCAATTGATGGATATAATATCCGCCCAGAGAGTGCATCTCTCGCAAATCACCGGTGATCAGATGATGATGCGCCGCCATGTAACAGGTGCAGGTCGCCCTATCCCCGTCTAGTTCAATCGTGAAATTGGTCAGTACATGCTGGGTCGCATCGAACGGTTCTAGCGTCGTCCGCACCCCGGCTACCCAATCATCCGCTGCCATTTCTGCTGCTGGCTGTCCGGACCAGCTAGAGAAGTCGAAAACCGTCTGATCAGCGAAAATCGAGCGATAGACATCCCATTTGTGCTGGTCGATGCCAGTGGCATATTTCATCACATGGTCAGTGATTTTTGCGCGATCAATAAGATCGTCTTGGGTCATGTCATGTCTCCAGCGGTTCCAGTAAGTTGCGGCTAGCCTCTATTGCTCTCATGGCGCGATTGGAGGCGGTCTCTGCCCCGGCATGGCCCGGCACTTCGATATCCAAGTCGACATGAGGCGCAAAAGCTTCCACGAATTCGGATAACGGAAATGCGCCTTCGCCAGGGATCATCCGGAACATTGCTTCATCCAGATAGTCATCGGTAACGCGCATATCCGGGCCATCGCAAATTTGGGCATATCCAATAAGAGCGGGGTCCACGCGCCGCAATTGTGCAAGGGTTCCGCCGGTGCGAAACAAATGCAGCGCATCAACTGCGATTTTTAAATGCGGATGGCCCATCTTGCTCGCCCAGGCCACGGCATTATCAAGGCTATCACACCCTTTGGCAAACCCGGTAAACTCCAGGCCGACTTGGAGGTTCAGTCTATCCGCCATGTCACATAGCTGTCCCAGCTGATCTTCCGCGCGCGCGGGGTCTGTTTCATGAATATGCGTGACGATCCGCTTGGCTCTGAGCGCGGCGGCGAGAGTCAGTGCCGCTTCATATTCCTTCACCTCAAGGCCAGCCATGATTGGAAAATATTCGGCGTTGATGATGGTGATGTTATGACCTTCCATAAGCTGGATGAACATATTCCGTTTGGATGGCTTCACTACCGGAAACATATCGGAGCCGTCCGGGTGGGCCGGGGTAGCGGTAAACAGGCATATCTTCCTTAGACCTGCGCGAGCTGCAAACCGCACCAATCCCGCTGGGCCGCCTTCCATCATGGTAATCTGATGTATCGCCAAGTTGCGCATATCGCGACCCTAGTCCGGGATGTGTGAATTTCCGCTAGTGAATATGTTAGGCCGCGAACGAACCGCATCGCATTAGATTGCGTTTAGAGAGAATCATCCGCCCCGACATAGATCGGATCGACGGACAGGAAGGAAAGCCAAAATGCGCGAAGAAGATATTGTTTCGATAGGTGATGTTGTGCGGTTTCAAGCACAAGAACAGCCGGATGCCGCGGTCTTTACATTTGAGGATGATGCGATGACCTATGCGCGGTTGGACCGCGAGAGCAACCGCGCGGCTCAGGCGCTGGCATCAAAGGGCGTGGGGAAGGGGGATCGCATTTCCTATATGGGCAAAAATTCCCATCTCTATTTCGAAATATTGGTCGGCGCCGCAAAACTTGGTGCCGTGATGGTTCCGGTTAACTGGCGACTGGCCCCGCCGGAAGTGGCCTATATCCTAAACGATTGCGGGTCAAAGTTGCTGTTCATCGGCCCCGGATTTGATGATTTGATGCGCAAGATCAAACCGGAATTACAGCATGTCGAACTCATTCTTGGCAGTGAGAAAGCAGAAGGCGATTTTGACGGTTATCCTGCGTGGAGGGATGGTTTTGATGCGATTGATCCAGACATTGCCTGCGCCGAAGATGACGATGCCCTGCAACTCTATACATCCGGCACGACCGGACACCCCAAGGGCGCAATCATGACCAATGGGTCCATATTCTCGTCGCGCGGAGCTGGTATCACCGATGAAGATTTGATGGATTGGCAAAAACCGGTTCCGGGTGAAATCACGCTGCTTGCAATGCCATGCTTTCATATCAGCGGCACGGGCACAGGTTTGGCGGTGATGTTCAGCGGCGGCGGCGCGATTATATTACCGGAATATGATCCGACTCAGGCGCTGGAATTGATCGAGCGTTATAATATCTCGAAAATCTTCATGGTGCCTGCGGCAATACAGATCATGCTTAACCATCCCCGTGCCGGTGAAGTCGATTTTTCCCAGCTCAAATATATTACCTATGGCGCCTCGCCAATTCCGCTGGAGTTGATGAAACAGGCTATGGATGTACTGGGCTGCGGCTTTGTTCAAATGTACGGTATGACGGAAACTTCGGGCACGATAACTACGCTCAACCCCGAAGATCATGACGTGAACGGGAACGAGAAAATGCGCTCGGTCGGCACACCGCTGCCCGGCGTAGAGATAAAGATTATCGATCCGGATAGCGGTGAAACATTGCCGTCCCGCACAGTCGGTGAAATTGCCACACGCTCGGCAAAGAATATGAAGGGCTATTGGAACCGTCCGGAAGCAACAGAAGAAACCATCGATGCCGAGGGTTGGTTGCGAACTGGTGATGCTGGATATCTGGACGACGAAGGCTATCTGTATATTCACGACCGATTGAAGGATATGATCATTTCCGGCGGTGAAAATATCTATCCGGCAGAGGTTGAGAATGCGATCTATGCCAATGCCAAGGTCGCCGATGTTGCGGTGATTGGTGTGCCGGATCAAAAATGGGGCGAGGCTGTAAAAGCCTGTGTGGTTGTGAAAGAGGGACAGCAATTGTCCGCGGCAGATGTGATTGCCGATGCGCGGGATAAAATCGCTGGATATAAATGCCCGAAATCAGTGGATTTTATAGATGCATTGCCGCGCAATCCCTCCGGAAAAATCCTCCGCAAAGATCTGCGTGCACCCTATTGGGAGGGTAAAGACCGAGCGGTAAACTAGATCTCAAATCGCTTGGGTTTCTGACGGTCGAGTTGTGAAACCGTCGGAGTTGCGATAGGTACGCGGCTCTTGGACATGGGGGATGTGCGGTGAATATCTTTGATGCACTTGGTTTTGTAAAAGAATATGCGCAGAATTTCGCCGGCAATATCTCTACTTTTTTCAGCCGCTATGACGGTGATCCGGAGAACAAGATTTCCGCCGACAATGTGATGGCGAGCGCCATTATATGTTTGGTGATTGGCGTCACCTTTCAGGATCGTTTCATTAGCGGGAAGGGATTCGAAGATATCATCTGGTTTGATCGTGCGATCACCCAGATTATTTTCTGGTTCACATTGGCCTTGCTGGCCAGTTTCCTGTTGATGATCGGTCGCAAAAATGTGCCGCGCGAGCAAGCTTTCTATGCCGCGTTTCAGGTTCTACCGATTTCATTCATGTGCGGCGCCTATGGCGCAAGTCTGGCGCATTTTTTTCTTTTTCTATCGGACTGGGCCGGTGCCGGTCCCTTGACCGGGCTACCCGCACTGACGCACGTGGCGGTGCAGCTTGTGATCGTGGCACTATTCTTTGCGCGGGAACTCAAAATTGCTGGTGAGCAAAACCGGCTGCGGCGAATGGTCACGACATTTGTGATCTTTTCTGCCATACTCATTGTCGATCTAGTTGTGATTTATGGGCCCTGAGTAGCGGGTTGTTCCAAATGATATTTCATTTGGATGGAAAACAGGAGGCTAGTTCATGACAATATACCATATTTCACCCTTCATTCTGGGTGGCCTATTTCTCGGCACGCCAAATGTGACGCCGAATATGGCGGACAAGTTTCCAACATTCCACGCCGAGCGAGCCCAGCATTCAAAGTGGAGCAAGTGCAGAGAAGATAATAGTATTTTCTATTGCGTTTTTAATCCGGGTGCCGGGAATCATGTCCATGGCGGATCAGGTCAATCTGGTACAACACCGCCACCACCACCACCTCCTCCGCCACCGCCACCTCCGCCGCCTGCGCCGCCACCTCCGCCACCGTCATGTGAACCGGGGCCGTTCATCGTGTTTTTTGAAAATGGTGGGATGGCGATTTCGCCGGAAGCGGCAACAGTTCTGGATAATGCGATTACCGCCTATCAAAATTGCGATCAGGCAAAGGTCATGCTGTCCGGCCATGCCGACAGATCAGGTACAGATGAGTTTAGTCTGTTGCTTTCGCAGCGCCGCAATGGGCGTGTGCGCGCCTATCTTGAATCGCGCGGGATACCTGCTGCGGTGATTTCAAGCGAGGCCTTTGGTGAAAAGGAACCGAGAGTGGCTACGGAAGATGGTGTACGTGAGGATCAAAATAATCGCGTGGAGATTGTTTTTGGACCTGCGCCGAGTGAATAATTGCCGTTCAATTTAGCCGCTATCCGGCGCGAAGCCCATTTGGCCCCGCGCCGATCTGCTCTGATATTATATCAATTGTTTAGAATTGAACCCGTTTGGTGAAGCCGCCGTCAATCACCAGATGCGCGCCTGTGGTGTAGCTTGATGCGGGGCTGGCGAGGAATACCACGCTGCGTGCCACGTCGTCTGCGCTGCCAAAGTCACCCAGTGCAAAACCAGCTTTTGTGGCTTCGTAAAATTCCGGCATGCCTGCTTCGATCTGTGACCAATTGCCACCGGGGAACTTGATCGGTCCTGGTGATACGGCGTTGACGCGAATGCCTTTGGGGCCAAGTGCCTGACTAAGCTGGCTACCATAAGTCAGCAGCGCCGCTTTCATTGCATTAAACGCCTGCGGTGCCACGAAATTCTCAAACGCTGCGGTGGAGGACATGAAAATCACCGAGCCATCGTCGGATTTTTCCAAATGTGGCTCGAGCACTTCCATGGCTTTTACCGCACCGATAATGTCCGTTTGATAGGTCATGTCCCAATCGCCGGTTCCGCCAGCGCCAGAGGAGCTGACATTGTGGATAAAGATATCGCAACCACCAAGTTCGCCAGATGCCTTTTCAAGCCATTTGGGATAGCCTTCTGCATCGGTCATATCAAAAGCCTCGGCAAACACCTTGCCGCCATGGGCTTCCAGTTCGCCTTTAGCGGCGGCCACCTGTTCTGCATTGCGAGAGAAAAACGCCACATCTGCGCCTTCTTTTGCGAAATGCTCCAGCGCTGCACGTCCCAAGCCGCGGCTACCACCGGTTAGAATGACTTTCTTACCCTTTAGTCCTAAGTCCATTTTTGCTCTCCTTTTGGGGTTATTGTTTAGATATTAGAATTTCGAAATAGCGGGTTGGCAAACCCATTTGATACCGCGCCGCAACAAATCGTAAATGATCGGTTGTTGCCAGCCGCTGCGGTCGACCTCGGGCCACCAGTCTAGCACCGGTTCCATATCATAATGACCCCGGCAGTGCCCCATGGTCAGATAGAGAACCGAACCTTCACCCATTTTGCGGATGTAGAAAACCGGGTGGCGGCTTTTCTTGATGTCGCTGTGGACGAAGCCTGAAATATCATCCTCGCCGTTATACTCCGTGTCCAGCAGTACATCGAGCTCCGCGCGCGTTTCGACCAAATATTGCTCGTCTGTGGTTTCAAAGCTTTCTATGCCCTTGACCAGCGGATGATCG
>CALKXX010000160.1 GCA_938003725.1 uncultured Sphingomonadaceae bacterium
ACAGTCAAGCGACTGATCCCCGGATTTTATGGTGAAGCCGGGAAAACACTTAAGGTTTTTTACAATGGCAAAAACAAATCCAGCCGAGTTTATGCGGCAAGTTCAGACCGAAAATAGCAAGGTTGTCTGGCCGACATGGCCGGAGACGGTTCGTACCGCCATATTGGTATTGATCATGACAACGATATTGGGCGTGTTTTTCCTGGGCATTGATACGGTTTTTAGCAGCATTGTCGGCTGGCTCATTTCGCTGGCATAACGAACAGATATTTGGATTAGGGCATAGGCATGGCAGCACGCTGGTACATTATTCACGCGTATTCGGGTTTTGAACACAAGGTCAAGGAAGCGATTGAGGCGGACGCAAAACGTCTGGGCCTGACCGAACTGGTGGAAGAAATCGAAGTTCCGACCGAAACGATTACCGAGGTCAAGCGCGGCAAGAAGGTGCAATCCGAACGCAAATTCTTTCCCGGATATGTGCTGGCCAAACTGACCATGACCGATGATGCCTATCACTTGGTCAAGAACCAGCCGAAAGTGACCGGCTTTCTCGGTAGCAGCGGCAAACCGCAGGCGATCAGCGAAGCAGAAGCCGCGCGCATCCTGAGCACCAAGGAAGAAGCGGCAAACGCTCCGAAAGAACGGATCACCGTCAATTACGAGATTGGCGACGAAGTCAAGGTCAAGACCGGGCCCTTTGCCAGCTTTAACGGCATTGTCGAGGAGCTGGATTTCGACAAGAACAAGGTCAAGGTTTCGGTGTCTATCTTTGGCCGGGCAACGCCGGTTGAACTGGACTTTGGCGAAGTTGATTTAATTAGTTAGTTTTCATCATTTCAACGCAGGTTGGGATGACAACAAAATTCCGGGGTTCGCTCCAGAATGAACGGAACTTTAAGTTCCAAGCCACCGTGGGAGGAAGTTCCGGCTTCTGTTTGACCACTTAATTTGATCCGCCCCAAAACCCGCTCATCTTGAGCTTGTCGAAGGACGGAGAAAGAATGAAAGGACTGCCAAATGGCTAAAAAAATTGATGGCTATATCAATTTGCAAGTACCAGCCGGTATTGCAAATCCATCCCCGCCAATCGGACCTGCTTTGGGTCAGCGCGGCGTAAACATCATGGAATTCTGTAAGGCGTTTAACGCAGCTACAGACAAGATGGAAAAAGGTGCTCCCATCCCAACGAAGATAACCGTCTTCGCGGATCGCAGCTTCACCTTTGAAACCAAATCACCGCCAGCGAGCTATTTCATCAAAAAGCTTACCAAGCTGAAAAAAGGTTCAAGTGAACCGGGTAAGTCAGTTGCTGGCACGATCAAAAAATCTCAGCTGAAGGAAATTGCTGAGTTGAAACAAGCTGATCTGAACGCCAATGATACCGAGCAAGCGATGAAAATTATCGCAGGTTCCGCCCGTTCGATGGGCATCGAAGTGGTGGAGGGATAAGATGGTAGCACTTACAAAACGCGCAAAAGCTGCGAACGAAGCCGTTGACCGCGAAAAAATCTATGGCGTCGACGAAGCCATTAAGGTCCTTAAGGATCTGGCCTCCAAATCAAAGTTCGATGAGACCATCGACATTGCCGTCAATTTGGGTGTTGATCCCCGCCATGCGGACCAAATGGTGCGCGGCGTGATTTCGCTCCCTGCGGGAACCGGAAAAGAAACCCGGGTTGCCGTATTTGCAAAAGACGCAAAAGCGGATGAAGCAAAAGAAGCAGGCGCAGACGTGGTTGGCGCGGAAGACCTGATGGAAACCATGCAGGGTGGCGATCTTAACTTTGACCGCGTCATTGCCACTCCGGACATGATGGGCGTTGTCGGCCGTCTCGGTAAAATACTTGGCCCCAAAGGGCTGATGCCGAACCCGAAGCTTGGCACCGTGACCCCAAATGTTGGTCAGGCTGTCAAAGATGCCAAAGGCGGACAGATTGAATATCGCGTCGAAAAGGCCGGTATTCTCCACAATGGCATTGGCAAGGCAAGCTTCAAAGAGGCTGATATTCGCAAGAATTTCGATGCGTTGATGAATGCGGTTGTGAAGGCAAAGCCATCCGGCGCAAAGGGCAAATATGTCAAGAAAGTCGGCCTATCCAGCACAATGGGCCCTGGCCTGAAAATTGACCTTGGCGAGATTGAAGGCGCTTGATTGTTCGACTTGCTGAATCAAGTTCAGCATGACGATAATATAATTATCTAGAAAAGGCTGGGAGCAATCCCGGCCTTTTTCATGCCCGCGGTTGCTGCACGAAATATCTATTCCGCTTCTCCGCGATCAAAATAGTCTTCGTGCCACTTGTCCAGATCATTCTGATCCTGCTCAGTCTGTTGACGTTCCTTTTTCAACGCAGATTCGCCGACAGCGAGCACCCTCTTCCCGTTCTTCATTTTTCCATATTCAAAATTCTGATTGTCTCCGGCTCCGGAATAACTGGGACGCCGTTTAACCTTTGGCGGGGCATAGGCATTCTGGCCCAATTCAAATCGTTCGACGGGATCATCCGCTGGCGGCGTGGCGGTTTCGGCATTGTTTATCTCCGCCGACATCTCATTGCCCAGCAAAAGGCCTCCAAGTGCACCGATGCCGATCACTGCCATGGCTCCCAACGCCAATATCATGCCCGTTCGCCTGTCCATTCCGCCATCATAGAGCAAAAAGGGTAAAAACTTCCACCCCGGCCCGGCTGGATAAATATTTCGCAATTTTATCAGGGGCGTTGCCAATGGTGTGTTACTTGTATATATCACCTAAAAATTTGATGGAGATCAACATGCTCAAATTGCGCGACGTTACCCATATCTATCCAAATGGCACCAAGGCATTGGACAATGTCACGCTCTCGATCCCTAAAGGCATGTTCGGTTTGCTAGGTCCCAACGGCGCGGGAAAATCGACCTTGATGCGTACGGTGGCGACACTGCAAACGCCAACCCAAGGTGAGATCAGGTTTGGCGATATCGACATATTACAAGACCCGGAAACACTTCGGGAGCGGCTTGGCTATCTGCCACAGGATTTTGGCGTATACCCCCGCGTATCCGCTTATGATATGCTGGATCATATGGCAGTGTTAAAAGGCATTGCCTCCAAAGCAGATCGCAAGGTTACGGTGGAAACGCTACTTAACCAGACCAACTTATGGGATGTACGCAAGAAAGCAATTGCCGGTTTCTCCGGCGGCATGCGGCAACGTTTTGGCATTGCGCAGGCGCTGATCGGCAATCCGGAACTCATCATTGTCGATGAACCCACCGCTGGCCTAGACCCCGAAGAACGCAACCGCTTCCTCAACCTGCTGGCCGAGATCGGAGAGAATGTGGTCATCATCCTGTCGACCCATATTGTCGAGGATGTGGCTGACCTGTGCCCCCAAATGGCAGTTATTGCAGACGGCAGCATCAGGCTGGAAGGCGCACCGCTGGAGTTGATCGGTAAAACCAAGGGAACAATTTGGTCCAAAACGATAAAACGCGAAGAACTAGACGACTATCGCGCGAAATATGGCGTAATCTCAACGCGGCTATTTGCCGGTTCAACGATCATCAACATTCTGGCCCCCGCCGATCCCGGAGATGGTTTCGCAGCGGTAGAAGGCGGGTTGGAAGATGTCTATTTCTCGGTCCTGTCCGAAACGCGCCGTACTGCGCCCCAGGCAGCTTGATCGGGAGCGACAATATGTTCGGCAAAATTGCAGCTTTCGAGCTTCGCTATCAGTTCAAAAACCCGGTATTCTGGGTCGTGACCACGGTATTTTTCTTGCTCACATTCGGAGCTGCGACATCGGAGAATGTCCGCATTGGCGACGGTGGGAACATCCTCGCCAACAGCCCCGCTGCGCTGGCAGAAACAACCATAATATTGTCAATATTTTTCATGTTCGTGACCACCGCCTTTGTCGCCAATGTGATCGTGCGAGACGATGATAGCGGCTTTGGCCCAATGGTGCGTTCAACCCGAGTGAGCAAGTTTGACTATCTGATAGGGCGCTTCACAGGCGCTTTTGCGATATCCGCCATTGCATTTCTGACCGTACCATTTGCGGTCTGGCTTGGCTCGTATATGCCGTGGGTTGATCCAGAGACTGTCGGCCCCAATGTTCTGAGCCATTATCTCTATGCCTATTTCCTGTTGGCGCTGCCGGCCGTATTCCTGACATCCTGCCTGTTTTTTGCCGTCGCCACTATCACCCGGTCCATGATGTACAGCTATGTCGCGGTGGTCCTGTTTCTGGTGCTGTATCTGGCGTTTAGCGCAGCCACCGAATTTGATCCTGACCTGTTATTGTTCAGCGCCTATGCAGAACCATTTGGCGGCGCGGCCTATGAATATGTCACCCGCTATTGGACGGCGGCGGAAAGTAACAGCATGATGGCCCCGTTTGACGGCGTATTGCTGGCCAACCGGCTGATCTGGCTTGCTGTATCATTGGCCGCTCTTGCTTTTGCATATTCACGGTTCAGCTTTGCGGAACGCGGATCCTCCAAAAGAAAGCTGGTCAAACAGCAAAAGAAGGCGGCCCTGCTTGCTAAGGAAAAACCGGCTCTGGTGGAAACATTACCACCGGCAAATCCAGCCGGATCGACATGGGCGCGGCTGTTCACACGGACCCGCTTTGAAATGGTACAGGTGTTCAAAAGCCCGGCCTTTTTCATCATCATGTTCATTGGGTTGATCTTTTCTGTCGTGGGCTTGTTGTTCAACACGGTGCCCTACGGAACCCCCGCCTATCCCCGCACATTCTATGTTATCGGCATGCTGGAGGGCGGCTTCACGATATTCCCGATGATTATCGCGATTTTCTATGGCGGCGAGCTGGTATGGCGTGATCGCGACCGCAAGATGCACGAAATCGTCGATTCCACTTCGCTGCCAAACTGGGCCTATATGGTGCCAAAAACCATCGCCGTGGTCGGCGTATTGCTGGCGGCCTTGCTGCTATCGATGGTCGCGGGATTATTGGTACAATTGGGCAAGGGATATACGGATTTCGAGCTGGACAAATATCTCAAATGGTATTTGCTACCCGGCACGGTTGAGATGGTCACACTCGGCATATTATCGGTATTCGTTCAGGCGCTAAGCCCCAATAAATATATCGGCTGGGGCATCATGGTGCTCTATATGGTCGCCACCATCACTTTCAATATCATCGGTTGGAACCACCCCTTATATTTATTTAATCGGGGCATCCCTGTTCCGCTATCGGATATGAATGGCGACATGGTCGGCGGCACAGGCGCATGGTGGCTGCGGCTATACTGGGGCGCATTTGCAGCGATCCTGGCATTGCTTGCGCATCTTGTCTGGCGGCGAGGTACCGAAACCAGCCTGATACCCCGTATTAAACAACTGCCGCGCCGACTGATCAGTCCGGCCGGGGGTTTGCTTGCCATTTTTGTCGCAGTGACAGCTGCGTCAGGCGTTTATATCTTTAACAATACCAATATCATCAATGAATATGCGGCACCGGATGATACGGACAAACTACTCGCCGAATATGAGAAAAAGTTCCTGAAATATGAGACCATAAAACAGCCGTCCTTTACCGATATCAAACTGAATATTGATATTTATCCGGCTGACAAAAAGATGAATGTTTCCGGTTCGGCTGATATTGTGAACGACACTGGCGCGCCGGTGAAAGAACTTCATATCCGATTTCAAGATCCCGAAATTGATGTGAAATCAATGACCGTTCCGGCCGCCAAGCTGGCAATGGATGATCAGGAGTTTAAGTATCAAATCTATCGCCTCGACACTCCCATGGCGGTGGGTGAGACACGCTCAATCGCTTTCAAAGCGTCTCGCCATACTCGTGGTTTTCGGGCGCGGGGAAATGATGTTCGGTTGATTGAAAACGGCACCTTTCTGAACAATAGTGA
>CALKXX010000161.1 GCA_938003725.1 uncultured Sphingomonadaceae bacterium
AATTTATGCGCCATGATATTATCTCCTGTTTCTGTCGATATTTTATTAAGCGGTTGAACGGGTTTGGCAACGGCAAATTCCGTCAGATGCTAGTTATTACATCTGAAACGGGCAACCTGATAACAAGCGGCGTCAATACCCTCAATATCGGAATCGTAAGGCAGGTTGAGTAACATCGCTTTGGCAAGCTTTGCCGCGGCTGGCGCGGTTTGGATGCCAAAGCCGCCTTGCCCGGCAAACCAAAAAAAATGCGGATTATGAGGCTCAAATCCATATACCGGCAATCGATCCGCCGAAAAACTTCTCAGCCCTGCCCATTTTCGCGTAACCGATATCACCTTTACATCCAGCACGGATTGAAAACGGTCGATGGCGATGGCGACATCCATCTCCTCTGGCGCCACGTCACCCGGCGGTACCGCCGTTTCATCATGCGGACTTAACCAATAGCTGCCGCCTGCCTCAGGCTTGAAATAGAAGCTGCCGTCCAGCGCGACGATCAATTCCATCTCTGCATTGGCAGGCGGGTCCGTTTTGATCTGAACCATCGTCCGGCGCAGTGGTTGTATGCCAACTGGCTGTATATCGGCTAGCTGTGCAACTTCATCGGCCCAAGCACCAGCAGCATTGATGACCATAGCTGCGGAAAAGCCGCCGTTGCTCGTTTCAATATGCCACATAGCGCCGTCATGTGACAGCGACTGGACCCTGGCGTTCCGATTGAGTGATGCGCCCTGTTTGGCGGCATATTTCAGATATGCCGCATGCAACGCGGCCACGTCGATATCGCAACAGTCCGGTTCGTAGACGGCATGTTGCCAATCCTCTTTCAGATGCGCGATGTTCGATCGAAGTTCAGCTTCTTTCCACCTGTTCATCGATACACCGCTCGGGGCAAATTCTTCCATAAAATCGTCGGCCAATTGTGCCTGATCGCGTCTGCCGATATTCACGGCACCGCGAGGCTTAAGGAAAGATCGCTCCGAGAAATCTTTGTCCGGATTGCCTAGAAACTGCCGTGACGCGGTTGTCAAAGGCTGTACTTTAGGCCCACCATAGCTCTCCGTCCAAAATGCTGCGGATCGCCCTGTCGCGTGATATCCGGGCTGGTCTTCAGCTTCCAATATGACGACAGATCGGTCCGAGGCAATTTCCGAAGCAATGCTAGCTCCGGCGATACCTGCCCCAATAATCGCAACATCATATGTCGTCATTGCGGTGGCGCCACGCGGTCTAGAAAATCAAAACTTGCCTGTAGTGCCTCATTCCGCACTTTGTCTTCTTCGCGGAAAATTTCGTGCGCGCACTCGCTGCCGAACAATTTTATTTCTGCGCCGGGAACAATATGTACGGCCCGTTCGATCGTCGCATGATCGACCAACTCGTCGGTGGATGTTGCCAGTATCAGGATCGGACATTCTATCGCTGCCAATTGCTGGCGATTGCGCAGCAAGCGTGTCGATGAATAGGCCCGCTCTACCCAGCGCCAGCTGGCCGGACCAAGGCGGACAAATGGCCGCTCTGCAAACCAATAGAACTCGTCGGAATAGCGCGCAGCATCGTGCGTCAGCAATCCTTGGCGAAGCACCTCTGGCTCCAATGGTTTCTCACTTACCTTCCATGCCTGGTTCTGCGACCTGCCGACCAAGCACATGATTTCCGCAGCGGCCTGTGCGGCCCATTCCGGCATACCGCCGCCCGCCAGCGCCAACATGGGGGCGCTTAGAATAGCGGCATCCGGATGTATCCGTTGCTCCGCCAACGCCCGCATCACCAGATGCCCGCCCATGCTATGCCCGGCAACTATATGCGGCCCCGGACAGCTTTGCCGCCATTCGATAAAGAATTGCATCAAATCACGGACCCATGTTGCAAAATCATCAATATGACCGACATGAGGATGCGGACCGTAGCGCCCCGACCCTCCCTGCCCTCGCCAATCCAGGGATGTTACATTCCAGCCGCGCGCACAAAAATCGTGAAATGTTTCCAGATATTTTTCATAAAAATCCGCGCGTCCGGTCATAAACAACACGGACCCGCGCGGATTGTCCTGCGCAGACAAGTCAAAGCGCCGTAACTCCCAACCGTCGGATGCCACCCAAGTTGTTTCTAGTGCCCCTTCCGGAATTGAGCGGCGGTCAAACTCTGGTGATTTTGACTGACTCAACGGCGGCTCTCGTTATCTGGTGATAGAACATGGTTACGATTTGGTAAGGGATAGAATTTAAAGCTGTTTCTCATGACCGGGGAACATTTCATCTACTTGCTATGGGGCGGCTTGGCAATTGCGCTGATAACCGGCGCCATCACTGACATCAAAAGACGCCAGATATCAAATAAGCTCAATCTGCTGATTGCGCTTGGTGCTCCGATATTCTGGATTGCCAGCGGCATGCAATTCTGGCCCGATATCGTTCAACAAATTGGCGTGGCTGCGCTCGTGTTAACGATATTTGGCGCTTTGTTTGCGCTTGGGGCGATGGGTGGCGGCGATGTAAAAATGCTGGCCGCCGTAGCGCTCTGGTTGCACTGGCTTACATTGATCGAGATGGTTTTCATCATGTCCATCGCTGGCGGCGTGCTGACCTTGTTAATGATGGTCGGCAAGAAATTCCAAAAGACAACTGGCCCAATAAAGGTTCCCTATGGCGTCGCGATTTCATTTTCGGGGCTGTGGATCATCGCGGGGCAATTGTCTGAACGATATTTTAACCATTTTACTTGAAAGAGGAATTTACCGCCAACTGATCTTTAAATCGATCGACTTCAGGTGGGGCATTCAGGAGGCGTGATACGTCATGGACAAGAAGAAGATTATTTTGCTCATTGGAGCTTTGCTGGTAGCCGCGGTCACCGCACTGCTGGCCAAGAACATGTTCACAGGTGCTTCCGCACCGCAAGCTGAGGCGAAGAAAGCCGAAGTGATGGGAGAAGAAGTTCTCGTCGCTACCCGCGCGCTTCCGGTCGGCACTATCATTACGCCGGAAAGTTTCCGCTTCCAACCCTGGCCGAAAGAGCTGGTGGAAGAAGCCTATTTTCAAAAAGAGGGCACGGATGTTGAATCGTTGAACGGCACAGTCGTTCGCAACGCCGTTACCGCAGGTCAACCGTTGACCAAGGGTTCTATCGTCAGCCCCGGTGATCGCGGCTTCCTAGCAGCGGCGCTCGGCCCCGGCATGCGCGCCGTTACTATTCCAGTATCCGGCCTTACCGGTGTTGCCGGCTTCGTATTCCCCGGCGACCGCGTTGACCTTATGCTGACGCAAACCGTGACGGGGCAAGGACCTGATTTGAAGGTTTCCGAAACCGTAATCCGGAACGTGAGAGTTCTGGCTACCGATAATCGGGTAACCTCTTCGACCAACGAACAGGGTCAGACGGTTGCGCGAAAGACCAAACTGGTTACCGTAGAAGCAACGCCGAAAATTGCAGAGAAGATTTCCGTTGCACAAACGCTGGGCACATTAAGTGTTTCCCTGCGTTCATTGGCGGATAGCACAGCTGAACTCGAAGAGGCGATTGCGTCGGGTGAGATCAAGCTTCCTAAAACCGATAATCCGGAAGAAGAAGCAGCGATGATCAAAGCTCTGGCTGCACGGCCCAGTTCCAAAAAATCTACCTATTCAACCGGTGGCGAAGTTTCGCGTTTTGAAGCCCGTACACCACCCGCTTTGGTAAAAGCTGACAGACCAGATGGTCCGAAAGTGCGTGTTTCACGCGGTGGCCGTACCGAAGAAATCGAGTTTGGAGACAAATAATGGCTACTCAGATCACAAAAAAGAGCAGCGGGCTCAAAAAAGTCATCGGCACGGCAGTTGCCACATCCCTCGCTTTGGCTATTGTAGCTAACTCGGCTTCGCCGGTCCAGGCTCAGTCGGCCAAGGTGTCGGCACCTCAATCGCGCGTCAGCGTGGCGGTCGGTCGCGGCAAGTTGATTAGTCTACCCAGCCCGATCGAAGATATTTTTATCGCGGAAGACGCAATCGCCGATGTGCAGGTGCGTTCAAACCGTCAGATATATATATTCGGGAAAAAGGGCGGCCAGACGAGTTTCTATGCCACAAACCGCGCAGGCAAAGTTGTCTACTCCGCGGAAGTATCCGTCGGTGCGGAAATCTCATCTAT
>CALKXX010000162.1 GCA_938003725.1 uncultured Sphingomonadaceae bacterium
GAAAAACCGGAAGCGCGGTACAACAAAACTGGCGAGCCGTTTGTGGCAATCCCCGGTGCATTGGGGGCGCATAACTGGCATCCGATGAGCTATAATCCGAAAACTGGATTGGTCTACATCCCCGCCCAGCAAATCCCGCAAGGCTATGTGAATCCGACGACGGAAATCGACAAGAAGCGGGAACGACTTGGCTTCAACGTCGGCATCGGCTGGGCCATCGGCCAGTTGCCCGACGACAAGGAGGTCTACCGGGCGGCTGTTGCATCAACGACCGGAAAACTCGTCGCGTTCAATCCAAAAACCGGAAAGGTTCAATGGAGCGCGGATTATCCTGCTGCCTGGAATGGCGGCACCATGACCACAGCGGGTAATCTGGTCTTTCAGGGAACAAGTGTCGGTCAATTCAAAGCCTATACCGCCGACACCGGCAAGGAACTGCTGAGCCTGGATATGCAATCCGGTATCGTCAGCGCACCCAGCACCTATATGATCGACGGCGAGCAATATGTTGCCTTCCTGACCAGCAAGGGCGGCGCATTTCCCCTGGTGGCCGGTGTGGCCGGGGGGGCATCGCGAAAGATACCCAATATCCCCCGTCTGGTTGTCTTGAAAATTGGCGGGAAATCAAAATTTCCGCCGCTGCCGGAAAAAACCGAAATACTGTGGAACCCGCCCGAACAAACCGGTAGCGAAGAACAAATTGCCAGCGGCAAGGCCGTCTACGGTCGGTATTGCATTGTCTGTCATGGCGACAGCGCCATCGGCAACGGCTTCACACCTGACCTGCGCGTATCAGGAGTATTGCCGGATACAGAAGCTTGGGCTTCGATTGTGGCCGGCGGTGCGCTGAAACAACATGGCATGGTTGGCTTCACGTCTCAGGTAAACGCTGATCAGATTGAGAATATTCGCCACTATGTGATTGATCGTTCACGCTGGACCAAAGACAATCTGCCGGAAATGACGACGCCGATTGCGCGTTAGTCCATGGCCCCATCTGCCCGTTTTTTGGACAGGCAAAGCGCTGATATGCCTTTATTTTAGGCAGCATTGAATCTGTAGTCAGTTCGCCTAAACTGCTGCGGCAGATAAATTGGCGATTCTTTTCAGAACGCCGAACTGGCATAGTTTTTGAATATCAAAAGGGCAAAAACGCCCGTCCGGCGAAGCAATCGTACGTCAGGACTATCGGGACACAGGGACAAATCAAATGAAAAAGATCGAAGCGATCATCAAGCCGTTCAAACTCGACGAAGTAAAGGAAGCGCTCCATGAAGTAGGCGTATCGGGCATCACGGTGACAGAGGCCAAAGGCTTTGGCAGACAAAAAGGTCATACCGAACTCTATCGGGGCGCCGAATATGTGGTTGATTTCCTGCCCAAGGTAAAATTGGAAGTTGTGGTCGATGACACCTTGGCCGAACGCACGGTCGAAGCAATCTCTGCTGCGGCGCAAACCGGGCGTATTGGTGATGGCAAGATATTCGTTATTCCCGTTGAAGCTGCGTTGCGGATCCGCACCGGCGAGCGCGATAGCGACGCGATCTAAGGCGATACCGGCTTAGCGAAGCCGGCTTGAAGAAGAGCGTTTAGATTTAATCCATCCAATTCAAATCAAAGAACTAAGGAACCAGAAAAAATGGCGAACAAAACTGCAGACATAATGAAAATGATCAAAGAGCATGAGATTGAGTGGGTCGATGTGCGCTTTACCGATCCGCGCGGCAAATGGCAGCATTTGTCCATGTGCGCAGAAGTGATCGACGAAGATGTTCTGGAAGAAGGCTTCATGTTCGATGGCTCTTCGATAGAGGGATGGAAAGCAATAAACGAATCCGACATGATCCTGCGGCCCGATTTGGATGCGGTGTACATGGATCCATTTTCGGCCACACCAATGATGATCCTGGTCTGTAATATTGTCGAGCCCGGTGATGGATCACTATATTCCCGCGATCCGCGTTCGACCGCAGTACGCGCAGAGGCCTATCTGAAATCCACAGGCATTGGCGACACGGTTTATGTTGGTCCGGAACCTGAATTTTTCATGTTCGACAATGTCCAGTTTGAAGACGGCTATGATCGTTCCGGTTTCCGGATCGACGACATCGAACTGCCGACCAATACGGGACGCGAATATGATGTTGGAAATATGGGCCATCGACCCCGCGCCAAAGGTGGTTATTTCCCCGTCGCTCCTGTCGACAGCGCCGTGGACATCCGTGGCGAAATGGTTGCAACGATGATGGAAATGGGATTGCCCATGGACAAACATCACCACGAAGTCGCTGCTGCTCAACATGAATTGGGTATTACTTTTGGCAAGCTGACCGAAACATGTGACCGCACGCAAGTTTATAAATATGTCGTACAACAGGTTGCCCATGCCTATGGCAAAACCGCGACCTTCATGCCCAAACCGATCAAGGAAGATAATGGATCCGGCATGCACACCCACATGTCGATCTGGAAAGAAGGCAAGCCGCTTTTCGCTGGAAATGAATATGCTGGCCTGTCGGAAACCTGCCTTCACTATATTGGCGGCGTGATCAAACATGCCAAGGCATGCAACGCCTTCACCAACGCCACGACCAACAGCTATAAGCGTTTGGTTCCCGGCTTTGAGGCGCCTGTTCTACTGGCCTATTCCAGCCGCAACCGTTCTGCGTCCTGCCGTATTCCCTATGGTTCCGGGGACAAGGCGAAGCGCGTCGAGTTCCGTTTCCCGGACGCACTGGCCAACCCATATCTGTCCGCAGCGGCTTTGCTGATGGCGGGTCTCGACGGCATTGAGAATAAAATCCACCCCGGCGAGGCGATGGATAAAAACCTCTATGACCTGCCGCCGGCTGAATTGGCGGAAGTGCCTACCGTTTGCGGTTCATTGCGTGAAGCATTGGAAGCGCTGGAGGCGGACCATGAGTTCCTGCTCAAAGGTGATGTATTCTCCAAAGATCAGATTGATGCTTATGCAGAGCTGAAATGGGAAGAAGTCAGTCGGATGGAGACCACACCAAATCCGGTTGAGTTTGATATGTATTATTCGGCCTAAACACCGACGAAATATACCAGCCAATTCTGCGACCCGTATTGGCGTGTATATGACCCGAGGCGAGCAATCGCTTCGGGTTTTTTTTGCGCTGTAAAACCGTGATGGTTGTCACGCTATCTCGCATACCAACAATATACTGATTTATAAGCGGAAACTATTCGTCTTGGGGTTGCGTAACTGTTGCCCAAAAATGATTGGGACGCACAGGGTCATCACGTTGAATGGAATGAAGGAAACAGAATATGCGTAAATCACTATTGGCACTCACCGCATCATTGGCTGCGATAACGGCAAGCACAGCCGCATCGGCTGCGACAATCATCATCACCTATGAAGGTACAGTTGCTGACGGCACGGATGGCGCGGGACATTTCGGCGCGGTTGATGCCGATTTGATGGGCCTGGGATATGTTGCAACTTACACCCTTACCTATCCGACGCTGGGGGCCAGTGAATATTACACAGCCAATTCACATAATTATGAGGGCGGAACAGCTATAGGAAATTCGACGGTCATGTCTGGATCACTGGTGATCAATGGAACGAGCCTGGATGTTGCCGGCGAATATCTTAGCCGCATATTTAAGCGAGACGAAGACAGCAGTCTGGACCAGCTTTATACCTATGTGGATGACCGTGTGACTCAGGGCATATTCACCGAATATAGCAGCTTTCATAACAACCTGTATTCCTATGCAAACAACATCACCAATAGTCTCGAATTTGATGAAATCCTGACATATGATTTCCAAGCTGGACAGGATCAACAGATTGGAAGTTTTCATACCGGCATATTTAACAACCAGCAGCGCCAATGGGTACAGGTAACCACGGGTCGGCTGCGCCCTGAAACTGTTTCTGTCATGCTTGCAGGCGGCGTTCCCGAACCGGCGACGTGGGCGTTTATGATCATTGGATTTGGAGCAGTAGGCGGAGCGATGCGGAAGAAAAATGGCACCACAAAAGTGGCAAAGATTGGCTATTCTTGATCGCATCTGAGATTTTCAGAAGGCAAAGGCCGGGGCAAACCAATGCTCCGGCTTTTTCATTTCTGCGCACAATGTCGATGTCCAAAAGCCTGCTAATAATCTCTGGAAATCCGGACGTTCGCGCTCTGCCGGCCCAATGTAGAGATGCTCGATAGGATCGATAACCAACGTGTAATCTGAAATTCCAGTCGCGTAGCGCTGTAGCCCTTACCATCGGTGATCAACTCCACATAGGCACGGCGCGTAATATATTTGCCCGCCGCAATTGATGTTCCCGAACCACTGTCGGTGTCAGAGGGCAATATCCTGAGCCGGTCGAGGCCAGCGGCCTTGCGTAACTGATTGATTGGGTCGAGCCCGCCGCCGCTGTTCAAAGACGCCACCGCCGCCGCCAGTTGTACCGCCTCTGGCGCCGAAAGATTTGCAATGGACTCGCCGAACAGCACGCGCGAAAGCAGTTCATCCTCCGGTAAAGCAGGAATACTGTTAAATGCTATTTCCGGGCGATTACCGGTACCGGTTACATTGATTGTCGCATTCAGGCCGGTTAAGTTCGCCTCCGCCTCGATATCCAGTACCGGGTTTGGTGGTTGATTACCGATAAAGCGAATACGTCCGCGTTCGAGCCGGAATCTACGCCCCGCAAAAGTATAGTTTCCGCGCACCAGATTCGCATTTCCGGTCATTTGAAAATTATCCACTGGCCCAGATAGTTTCAGGTTGGCGCGCCATTCACTGTCCAAACCCAATCCCTCGACCTTCAGGCGATTGGGTACATTGGCACTCAACGCAAATCGCCAAGGCCGGGTCGATACACGAGGTGGGCGTTCATCGGCGCGCCGGTTAATCTCTGTCACCTTGATCTGCGGCAGGGCCACAGTCTCACTCGCCTGTCCAAATTTAAAATAACTGCGGTTCAGAACTACATCGCCCGATATCATTCCGCCCGCAGTGGAATTACGAATTTTGATCGGACCAGACACGGTCGCTGCGAAATCGTCCCGCGCGATCAAAGCGGCATTTTGCGCATTAATGTCCAGCGTTATGCCGACGCCGACGCCCGGTTCAACGGCGAAGTTAAAACTGCCGTTCCCGCTAACCGAGCCGCCGCCCTTGGTCGTTCCGGTAATGTTCGGGAGCATCAGGCGAGATCCATCGAACGTCCCGCGCGCTTTTATGTTGGAGATGACCGTCCCGGTTAATCCGCTTTCCAACCGGGCGTCCGTTGCAACAAGCCGGCCCCGGATTTGTGGGTTGGCCAAAGTACCGCCGACATCCGCGCTCACCGCCAAAGGCCCTGTCAGATCAAAAGTCTCCACCCCGGTCAATCGCCACAGACTGTCCGCTGCACCATTGAAACGGGCCTGCGCAAATAGCGGGTTGCGTAACAGTTCATTCTGCCAGTTTCCGCCACCCAGCCCAGTTACCCTGCCCTGAAAACGGCCAATGGTTTTACCGGCCCGCGATTTGATGATCCCGCGCGCGGCGGCATTGCGCGCAGATATCGCCATATTCAATCCAACATCGACCGGCGTCGAAGTTAATATAAGCCCCGACCGCGTTAGGCCCTTGATGCTCAGCTTTGCTTCGCCCACCGGGGTCGAAGAGCCGGCTTGGGTGAGCTTGATAGTCCCATTGGCAAGACCGCCCAGCCCCAGATCATCAAACGCTATGTCGACCAGTGACAAAGGCATTTTCGACAGACTCATATTGAGGCGAGAGGTTCCGCTTGCAAATCTGCCCGAAAAGCGAGCGGTGCCGCTTCCGTAACGCAAAGTGGTTGGAGCCACCGACCAGCCGCCGGTCACGCGTCGCAGGTCCAAGGGCCAGGTCAGACGCAATGCACGTCCTTCGAAATTTCCGGCGCCGGAAACCAAATATCGATCGGGTTGAATGTCCGCCTTCGCCTGAAACTCAAACGTGCTTCCGCGTGTACCCGCGATAGAGAATGTCGCATCGCCCGCACCATTGACAAGATTCGCCTTGCCCGCGATCCGGCCGATGATCAGGTCACCGCGACTGACGCCCTGTGCCTGCACGGTTGCCTGTATGTTGGAACGCCCTTCAACCAGAACCACATCCGCGTCTAGCTTTCCGGTTCGAATGAAAATCGGCGGTACACCGTCAAATCGAGCGTTTTCCGCCGTCAGATTTGCCCGGATCAGTTGTCGGCGATTGCCCGGCTCAAACAATATGTCCCCGGCCACACCGCCACCGGAGATATCTAGCTTGCCCGCTAGGCCAGCGCTGGTTGGCCGGATGACACCAGCCGCGAGTGTATCAGAGACCAAAAGGCGATCGACCCGTACCACCGTCTTTGCGCCGCCACCGGTGATGATCGCTCCATCACTGTCAAACGGCCCCAGGGTCGAACCACCGGCAGCGGTATAAGAAAACCCATTATCTATGGGGATGAGTTTTACCCGCACAGCCGACAATCCGGCTGCAGGAAGCGGGTTGTCCAACAATAGAGCCACTTCAGGGCGGTTCAGCGCGCCATCAAGTTCAATATCAAAGCGTCCATATTGGTCATGTTGTCCACTGCCGGTAAAAGCGAAGATGGCACCTGTTTTCTGAACGCCGCCTCCGTCGAAAGTCAGTTTCGGCGCGGTAATATTCAAATTTATAAAGCGAAACCGGCCGTCGGCACCGAAAGTCAGACCCGTTCGCAAGGTCGGCAATCCGCCGCCAAGCTCTCTTAGAAAGGCGTTATCAAAGCGCTTTAACCTAGCCGTTGCTTCACCGTCTAGAGCCACCCGGCCATTGCCGGGACGAAGCTGCACATCGGCAATGATATCGACCAGACCGATACCGTTCATCGCAAATCCTGGCGCCTGCGCATCAATGGCAATTATATAGTCCCCGGAAGATAGATTCGCCGCAGCCTGCAGCGTTCCGTTGATCGATTGCGTCGCAAAAACCACATCATTTGAGACAAGTTGACCGTCTTCCAACCTCAAAAATGCATCTGCCTTTAATCCGGATGCCAGCCGCCGCGCCAGTTCTCCATTGCCGATCACATTCCCAATGGAGAGCTCTGCCGGAATATCAAAACCGGTATCGTCACGGTTACCATTCCCTTCGGCTCGCACGCCCATCAACAATGTTTTGCCAAAGGCCAGTTGCGGTGCGGTGAGCAAATATTGATAGCGCAACTCCGAAAAACGCCCGTTCAACAAGGCTTTCAGTTCCAGATTCTGGGCCTTCATATTTGATAGCAAAGCCGAAGGCTCTCGGACCAGCGCTTCGACGCGCAGTGCATCAAGTGCATTGCTGGACAGATCTATACCGCCCTCTACATCAAGAACCATCGCCGACGAGCGCGCGGTAAAATCGACGCCTGCCCGGCCATCTTCAAATATGCCCTCTCCTTTGATCGCCAAGCGCGGTGCAGCTAATCTGCGCATCAACCCCGCCGGCATGATGTTGTCAGCAACATCGCCATCATATCCAAACAAACCATCGCGCGCAGTCAATCTCATCGCGGCCACTTGCCGTCCGCCGCTGGCGGCCAAAAGCTCCCCATCCCATTTATTCCAGTCGCCTTCTCCCATCAGGGTCATCGTCGAATCTGCAGTCAGACCAAGATATCGGGCGACCACGCCTTGGGCTGGCGCTTTGATATCTGCGTTCAAGTCTAACTTTTGGGCATCGGGCTCGGCATTCAGCATGATGGTCAGCTTGTCACCGCTGCGCGTCGTTGCGGCGTCCAGATTTACCATCGCTCGCCCGGCGCGGATATCAACCGCTCCGGCCAAATCGGCATATTGTTCTTCGCCGGTAATCGCTTCGCCAAGTGCCAGATTATCGGCGCGAAACGATCCAACATAAATATCAAATTCAGGTAACAGGGGTTGATCATCGACCGAGGGGATGAGTTCCGGCAATCGCTCTAATCGCGCCTTTGAGATATCAGCGGCGGTGATATTGAGCTCACCGAAAACCCAGGCTAGCGGGTTCCAGTCGAGCGCGACGGTCCCAGCCCGAAAAAAGACACCTTTGGTGTCACTCAACTCCAGGTCAACCGCTTGCACCTCGCTATAGACCGACCCCTCAATGTCACCAATATCGATCCGCAGGCCATTTTCAGGTTCAAGTGCCTCCACTTGAGCGATAATGAACCGGTGGCCATTTTCGCTGTTCAACCACAGTGCTCCGCCGATGACGGCCATGAGGAAAAGAGCAAAAATTGTCCCCAGAAAAATCAAAAAAGTCCGACTCAGCAATTTTCGCTTAGCCGGAAGGGCATTCTCTTTCGTTTCAGTTTCGCCTTTTTCCGCCATCAGAAAGCCTGGCCCAAAGAGACATATACGGCGATGCGGGAATCGCCGGGTTGCGGATTGATCGGCGTACCCAAATCGATGCGTACCGGGCCAAAATTGCTATAGTAACGCACACCAAGCCCGGCTCCATAGCGAAGACCGGAGAAATCGGGAATCGGGTCAGTATATACGTTACCGGCATCAATAAAGGGCACGATCCCGAAATTCCCACCAAATATATTGGGGCGTATCCGCGCCTCTAATGAGAATTCGGCCAGCGAGCGTCCACCAACCGGATCATTGTTCACATCACGCGGGCCAATTCTTTGAAAACCATATCCGCGCACCGATCCGCCGCCGCCGGAATAGAGACGCCGTGACGGTGCGATCCGGTTGTTGCCGGCACCGGCAATAGAACCCAATCGCATACGGCCAGCGATCACGACCTTATCCGAAACCGGAACATATGCAGAGCCATCAATCTGTCCTCGCACATAAAAGAAGCTACCGTTTTGTAGTGAGGCTTCGGGCGAAACGCGCGCGCTTAAACGAAAGCCGGACTTGGGATCCAGCAAATCATCACTCGCATCATAGGTTACGGTCGCGGGGAGTGCGCCAATAAAAAAGGTCTGTTGGTTTGTCCGCATATTTTCGCCAACCACATCGCGTTCTTGTGAGGCCAATAGTTCGATCCCGGCCGACCAACTCCACCGCTTTTGATAAATCAAATTGCTCAGTCGCTCGATATTGGCAGCGACCGAAAATGTCTGAGCGGCAAATGCCGGCCGATCGACATTGCTCAACGCCACCCTGCCATTCAAAACATTATCACGCCGCCGAAAATTATTGCGGCGATAGGTAATGCTACCCGCCTGCTCCTGCGTCGCCAGCACACCGGCGAGACGAATAAGTCCTTCCGGCGGGAAGAAATTGCGATGTTCCCAGCTGACTTCCGTACGGAGCCCTTCCCCCGTCCCATAGCCAATTTCGCCTGCGATCGTTCGTAGCGGGGCGGGTGTGAGGTTGACCGTGAGGTCAACCATATCCGGTTCTGGGGAAACCACCGGGTCTATGTTAATCGTCGAGACCAGTCCGGTTGCAATCAACGCGCGCCGCAAATCCTCGACATCCGATCGCCGATAGAGATCGCCGCGATCAAAACGGGCAATAAGCTGTAAATGGTCAGGGTCGAACAGACTTGTGTCACCCATGATAATCGAACCAAAGTTATATTGGCCGCCCGGTGCGACATTTATTTTCAAATCTCCATTGCGGTCAGCATGATCGATGGTCAGCTCTGGTTCTCCGGTCTGCGCAAATGGATAACCACTTTCGCTCATCGCGGTTTCCAGTTCGAACTGAGCGGTTATGATTTCATCACTGTTAATGACATCGCCAGATTGCAGTCCGAACACATCTCTCAATCGCGAGGGGCCATCGCCCGCCGCCTTCTGCAATCCGTCCAGCGTAATATCGTCCAGCCTATATTGAGGTCCGGCAGCGACGTCGAAAACCACCGTAACTTTGCCATCACTGCCGCCATCCAGATTATCAAAGCGTGTGCGGACAATGGCATCATAATGACCTTCTATTCTCAGTAATCGTTCCACCAATTCACGATCATTTTCCGCTCTGCGTTTTATTTGTGCAAAATTGGCTTCATCACCCTGATACTGCTCTAGTGCGGACAAGGCATCGAACCGTGTGTCAAAAACATCGTTCAGTTGCTCTGGCAATCCCGTGAACACCAGCTCATACTGGCTTTCGGCCAAAATGTCAGTCGTCCTCGATCCGGCAACTTCATCGCGGGCTTCGTCAAGATTGTCCTGATCCACAGATGCTTGCGCATCTTCCGCCAGATTTTCTGAATCTGCAACACCCTGGTCACTGACCACATCATCCACAGACACCTCTGGGTCTGCGCTCATGTCTTCGTCGGGATTGTCCAGATCGGGCCATGCAACGCCAAAATCGGGAATATCGGCCAGTGGTTGGTCGGGATCGAGCGGTGTATCCTCAAACGGTGTATCGTCGCTGACCTGAGCTGCCAATGGAATCGCCGCGCCAAGCCCGCCAATGAAAATCAGCAATACCAAAAGGCGGAAACAGTACGCAGTCAAGCCCATGGCGCAATCCTTAGCCGCTCCTATTGCGCGAAGCGAACAAATAAGCCGCCTTCCGCGATAAACTTTTCATTTATCAGGATATTCCGAAAAATGCCGCTCTTCTCTGCATTTTAGCTATTTTCACGGACAAGCTTTAACCAACTATTAACCAAGTCAGTCCATATTTTACATCGGTAATATTCGGACATTGAGTGAGTTTTGGATTGTTGGAATTATAGCCTGAGATTGGCTGAAAATGGGAAAAGAAGAATGTCTAACAAGCGTACCATATTGATCGAGACCGTATTGGTTGTCGGAGTGCTAACCACTGGTCTTGCGGCTGCAAACGCCGCCCATGCCATGCCATTACATGCCAATGTGCAAGCAGCTGGCTCCATAGATCAACGCGCAAACGTGAAAATCGAAAGTGTCATCAAGGTAGAGCGCATCGAGAAAAATGCGGATGGCATAGACGTCGCAAAACTATTCACACCCAATGAAGTAAAGGTCGTTCCCGGTGACAATCTGGTCTTTGTCAACGTCTATACGAACACCGGTTCGACACCGGTTACCGGCTTTGTTGTCAACAATCCCGTACATTCTGCCGTTTCATTCACTAGTGTTTCAGAAGACTGGGCTTTGGTCTCTGTCGACGGCGGAAAAACATACGGCAAGCTTACGGATCTGGTCGTAATGGAAGCGGCCGAACCATCCGGTGCGGCGGATGGTGCAGATACTCCTAAGGTCAGTAGAACAGCGCAGCCCGCTGATGTCACTCATATCCGCTGGGTGTTCGCACAGCCAATTGGCGGAGGAAAATCGGGCAATCTTACATTTCGCGGTGTGGTAAAATAGCTTAGAATAACGCGACCCGGCTAATCGCGCGCGCAGTTCCAGACAACGTCATTTACCCCAACCAATCGCGCAAGACGCGCCAATTCGGCGTCTAGTTTCTGGCACCTGACATTGGTCCATTTCACCTTTGGTTCACTCCATCGGTTGACAACGAACAGCTTTCCGCCTTTGCGATGCGCTTTCACTTCGATACGTCCGACAAATCGATCACCTTCCAGCAACGGATACACATAATAACCCCATTTTCTTTTCGCTTGCGGTACAAAAATCTCAATGCGGTAGTCGAAACCGAACAATCTCATCAAACGTTCCCGGTCGCGCACCGCCGGATCAAATGGATTTAATATTCTAAGCCGCGATGTTGGCTTTGAACACCCGGTGACACGATCTTCTATATCTGTCGGCGCGTAACAAGATGTCCATGTGCCATCCGC
The DNA here is from genome assembly GCA_938003725.1 of uncultured Sphingomonadaceae bacterium. Lineage (GTDB taxonomy): Bacteria > Pseudomonadota > Alphaproteobacteria > Sphingomonadales > Sphingomonadaceae > Parasphingorhabdus. The sequence goes on from CALKXX010000162.1 coordinate 11,698, forward strand.
CGACTGAACTTCAACCGGTACAAGACGATGCGCATTTGCGGACACCCATTGCTTGGTTTCCTTAGCATCCATAGCGGCCCAGAATCTCTGTATTTCCCCTTGGGTTCCAAACGCCAATCTTTGCAAAGCTGACATGCACAGCCAATCAATCTGGCCGGCATCATCATGTTGTGCCTGCCGTAAAGCAGAAGGAATGATGCGTTCAGACAGATCGTAATATTTGGCGAAATTTTCGCGGTGAGAGGTCGCTAGCTCACCGACATACCACAAATGATCCAGTGCTCTTTTATGTGGCGGGCGCGCCCACATTTCTTTCTTGCCCTCAATCTTGGTATCAAAAGCATGGGAAGATAATGGCCCTTCCTTTTTAATGCGGCCCTTTACGGCGGCTAAATCACCTCCCGCCAACGCCGTGCGATAGTAGTCCCGGTTTTCCAGTTTGCCTTTCATCCGCCTGAACTGGCGCTGCCACATCGGGTAATATTCCATGGGGATCACGGACGCATCATGTGTAAAATGCTCGAAGATTGAACGATCTTTGCCCAATAGTTTGTTCAGCATCGGTTCGCGATAATTTTGATTTCGGCTCCACAGGATATGATGATGGGCGCGGGTCACGTTCTGCAGCGTATCAAGCTGTACGAAACCAAGTCGTTTGATGGTTGCAAGAATATCCAGTTTGCCGATGGGCGCATCGGCCAACCCCTGCGCATTCAGCCATAACCGTCTGGCATCGCGGTTACCGATTCTGATGGGTGTCGGCATTTTCATATAGTGGTCGTCTCAATATGCTCGACCTTGCGATCTGGCCGAGATGCGAGAATGCAACCCGCAACAATAAGGACGGTACCGAAAATCGTAAATGCGGTGATCGGCTCCTTAAAGAAAACCCAGCCGAAAATAGCCGCCCAGATAAAGGCGCTATATTCTAGGTTGATCAGTGTCTGTGCTTCAGCGCGCCGATAACCCCACGCGATGAAGATCGCCGATGCAATGGACAATATTGCGGCTGCGCCAATTTCCGGAGCATATTGCACATCCGGCACCACTGCAAAAAATGGTGCCAGCAATAAGAATGAACATCCAACGATCAGGTTTTGGGAAAAGCTGATCTCTATCGGGTCCGCGAGCAGAGCCTGTCGGCGTTGAATGACCAAGTTACCGGCATATAAGACAGCCGACAAAAGTATCGCACCAATACCCAGAAAAGCCTCTTCATCAAATCCGCCGCGCGCGCGACCCCAGGCAATTATAACGACGCCGCTGAAGCCAAGGACCGAGGCCCATATCGCGTTGCGTCTAATCGTTTCGTTTAGGAAAACCGCTGCCAGGTAAAGTGCGATAATGGGCGCGATGAAGGATAATGCAATCGCCTCCGCCAATGGAACACGCGCCAAGCCCCAGAAGAACAAGTAGGACATGAACACCACGATCACACCGCGTTGCAGATGGACTTTACGGGCATCAGCACTCGGCATTTTGGGGCGCCGAGCAAAGTGCAGAATGGAGACGATCGCCAGCGAAGCAAGGACGCGCCATAATATCGCATTATAGGCGCCAAGCTCAATACTCAGGCTTTTCATCACCACATCCATCATCGAGAATGTCAGCAGGCCAAGTATGACCGACCCCATGGGGACAAGCGGCACTGTTTCGTCTGAGGATGTGGGTGAATTCATATCACCGCTATCGGGTTAGGAGCGGAAATTGTCCAGACGATACAGCCGGGAATATCCGGGGCGTGTTACCCGATGAGCCGTGATGAATATATCAGTGTCGGCATCACACCCTTTTCAAACCAGAATTGCCTCTAGTGCAGAGCGCAAGGCGCCCGGCAGTGAAACCGGGCGGCGCGTTTCCCGGTCCACATATACATGGGTGAAACTGCCGGATGCCGATGCGGTTTTATCATGCCCGCGAAACAGGCCCACCCCATATATTACGCTGCTGTTACCGACTTCCTCAACGCGGATGCGAGCCTGCACTATGTCAGGGAAAGCGATGGGCGCAAAATAGTCACAGCTTGTATTCACAACCAATCCAATGACGGCACTTGATTCAATATCCAATGCGCCTTGTTCGACGAGATATTGATTCACGGCGGTATCAAAGAACAGATAATAGATGGCGTTATTCACATGGCCATAAATATCATTGTCATTCCATCGCGTGGTGATCAGAGAACCTGCGCAATATTCATCCCATTGGGGTGGCTGCGCCCGCTTATCACCAGGCATCGGCGTAAATCCGTTGGGCATCCTCCAGAGTCACTTCTCTGGGATTGTTGACGAGTAGCCGGGTCTGCAACATCGCGGCATCGGCCAATTCGGGCAAAGCGCTGCTGTCTATGCCAACTTCTCTCAACCTTCGAGGAGCCTTCACTTTAACGGCCAGATCCTCTAGAAAATCGATCAACTGTTGCGCTTTGCGCTCCGGAGTATCTGCACCACCCTGCGGAATGCCAAGTGCATCGGCAAGCTCTGCATAATGCGGTGCCGCAGTTGTCAGGTTAAATTGCATGATGTGCGGCATGACCAGTGCATTTGAGAGACCGTGCGGTATGTGGTAAATGCCGCCCAGCGGATAGGCGAGCGCATGGATCGCTCCAACAGGACTATTGGCAAAGGCCTGTCCGGCCAGCATGGAACCGCGCAACATCGCTTCACGCGCAGTCATGTTTGCGCCGTCGAAACAGGCTGTTTCGATATTATTTGTGAGCAATTTCAATGCCTCTATCGCAAGCATATCCGAGATTGGATTTTTTGCATGACGCCCCGTATAGGCCTCAATAGCATGCACCATCGCATCGATTCCGGTTGCTGCGGTCACGTCGGGCGGAAGTCCAAGCGTCAGCGCGGGATCAAGAATGGCAGCATCCGCATAAAGATGGGGAGAGACGATCCCCGCCTTTGTGGTCTCTCCCGTAGTAATGATCGAAATGGCGGTCACTTCTGATCCTGTGCCGGATGTCGTTGGCACCAATATGGTCGGCAGACCGCCTTTATCCAGAGCTGCAACACCATATATGTCGGCCATGCTTTGCGCGCCATTGATCGCGAGCGCGGCGACAACCTTGGCTGTATCAAGCGAACTCCCTCCACCCAATCCAATGATGATGTCGGCCCGCGTTTGTTTCGCCATATCAATGGCGTTCTGCACAACGGCTTCAGGCGGGTCGGCAACGACTTGATCAAATATCTCTACGGCTAGCCCGGCGTCGGTCAAGGCTTTCTGCACAGGGGCGATCAGGCCGGCATTCATTATGCCCTTGTCCGTGACGATCAATGGTCTGGACCCACATAACGCTTCGATCTGTCCCGGAAGCTGCGCGATACATCCCGCACCAAAATGGACAACCGGGGCGGTCTGAAAAGTAAAACTGCTCATGCCAGTGACTTTCGCAGCAATAGCGAAGGCGCGCAACAAAAAGGGGCCGGAAAAACCGGCCCCTCTTCATTGGTGACGAAATGCCCCCAAATTTTGTTCAACCTAGAACTTGCCGCGAAGCGTCAGGCCATACATGCGAGGCGCCTGAGGGAAAGCTGAACGTGATCCGGAGCGCAGCGTCGTGTTAAAGGTAACACCGCGCGTAACTTCGTTGGTCAAGTTTGTCACCCAAGCCTCAATTCCCCAAACATCATCAATGTCACCGATACCGGCGCGCATGTTGATCTTGATGTTACCATCCTGAACATCAAATGGCAGCAATGGTGTATTGCCAAGCTGAGCGGGCGTGGTTGGAGGTGTCGACGGCTGCGTCGATGTCCGGCGATCACTCTCGGCACGAATTTGCCCGTTCAGGAAGAATTTCAGGCTGTTGCCAATATCACCGCGATAGGTCGCACCACCAATTGCCACATATTTTGGCGCATTGGTCAGTGCGCTGCCACAAAGATTCTGTACCCGAAGCGGATCCGCCGCGGTCGCACAATCGCCAGGATATTCTGCGTCCGCATAGGTCACCGCCATATTGAACGTCAGGTTGTCGCTAGGTTGGATCGTGGTTTCAATTTCCACACCCGTCGATTCTGCTCTTGGTACGTTGAACGTTTGGAATTGCGCACCGGTAAATTCAAGAACCTGAAAGTTCGAGAATTCTTCGTGGAATCCAGCAATATTAAGCGTTACGGCGTTGTTCAGGAACTTGGCTTTAAAGCCAACTTCATACGCATCGACTTCTTCCGAAGCAAACTGCGGGTCTGCGCCGCCAATTGCTGCTGTCGCATCAAGGTTAAAGCCGCCCGATTTATAACCATGGGTGAAACTGGCATAAATGGTAATCGGATCGGCAAATTCATAAGATAGCTTACCGGTGTAGATCAGCTCTTCGTCATCGAAGGTACCGTCAAATGTTCGCGGCAGCGGCAATACCGCCGAAGCGGCCAAATCGGCCGGTGCAACAAATGGGAAACAGCCGGTGATCAGGATTGTCGGAACCAAAGCGCCGGGAATACGTGGTTGCCCTGGCGCAAGCGGACCGCCGGCGACATTGTTTACGATGCCCGGGCACGCGCCAGGATTGACGGCCAGTTGCTGGAACGAACCATCTTTACTTTCATCGGAATAGCGAAGGCCAATAGTAGCTTTCAGCCCATCGGTAATTTCCAGCGTGTTGTGGGTGAAAAGCGACCAGCTTTTGCTGTTTTGGGTGAAACGGTTCGTCGAACTACTGCCATTCGGGCTGATGCCGCCTGAAAAGAGTGACAACGGATTCAGCGTGAACGCACCGCCTGTCGAAGGCAGCAACAGCGCGCCAACAAACTGGTCCCATTGCGTTCCCAGCGTTGAAATGCCAACCGCATCGATATCTTCGTCGGAATAGTAACCACCGACCAACCACTCCAGACTGCCACCCAGCGCTTCACCCTGGATACGCACCTCATGCGTCATTGTTTTAATATCAGTGCCATCGTCAACATTACCGGTGAAATCACCAACGCTAAAGAGATCTAGTGCGGTAAAATCGCTGTCTGATGTGCTTTCAGAATGGAAGTCACGGTAGGAACCGATGTAAATCAGGTCCACGGTGTCGCTCAGCGGAAATTCAATTTCCCCGGTGACACCCCATTGGTCAAGATTGCTGGTTTGTGCAAAACTTTGCGAAGCGATCAAGTCGTCAAGAGCACGGTCGGCACCGGCACGATCTGTAATGCTTACGGCTCCGTTACCCGCCGGCACAAAATTACCTCCGGTGGCGCCCAACCCGGCAAGACCAAATACACCGCCTGTTTCAAGAGGGGATTTGAGCAATTCAACCGGTGCACAGCAGTTGCCGTTAATCTCGGAATAATCGAAAATCAGACGTGCCTTGATACCGCCATCACTTTCATAGCCAAGCTGTCCACGAACGAGGAACTGATCAAGCTCGTTGGTGCGGCCGATTTCGCCGCCCTGATCGACAACGGTCACGAAACCATCGCGCTTGCTGTAAGCGCCCGTCACACGGGCAGCCAAACTATCCTGAATAAGAGGAACGTTGACCGCACCCTGCAGGTTGATCGAATCATAATTGCCGTAGCTGGCATTCACAAAACCACCAAATTCGTTGAGGTCGGGGCGTTTTGTGGTCAGGTTCAAAGCACCCGCCGATGTGTTACGACCGAACAGAGTCCCTTGCGGACCGCGCAGAACCTCCAACCGCTCGACATCCACAAATTCGGAAAGCGCCACACCGGGCCGGGACTGATAGGCACCGTCGATGAAGATACCAACCGCTGATTCAAAACCAATATTGTTGGACGTTGTACCGACACCGCGAATACGAAGCACATTGGTGCCGCCGGAATTTTGGGCATTCGAGCTGGAGAAACTTGCTGAAACCTGAGAAATCTGGGTAACGCTGACAACGCCTTGGCGTTCCAGTTGAATCGGGCTCACCGCAGTCACAGCCAGAGGAATATCTTGAACATCCTGTGCACGACGCTGTGCAGTCACAATAATGACGTTGTCATCCACCGTGTCGGCTTCAGCAGCGGCGTCTTGTGCAAAAGCAGGGGTGGCCATTGCTGTGCTACACATAGCAGCCATCATTACTTTATTCATAATTCTCATCGATATTCTCCCGTTGAACGTGCTGTCGCGATTTCCCCATTTATTGGGTGAGGGCACTTTTATTGCGACGGTTACACTTGCCAAATAGATTCCAGCGGCTCATTAAATCAAGTTGCGATACGCAATTGACGCCGAATTTCGGTAAGCCGTTGCAAAAATGGCACAATTGATTAGCGTCGAAAAAATGCAAAAATCCGTGAATATGCGGAATGAGGGGATGCAAAAATGACACGTAATCTGTTGGGGTTTGTAGCGCTGGGGACGCTAATCACCGGTTGCTCGGGATCGCCCGAATCGACCGATTCACATTCCAGCGCATTGGCGCCGGGTGAAACCGCCAGTGAAGAGGCTAATCCCAATCGCAATGTCTATTTTGGCGATCTGCATATTCATACACGCAACAGTTTTGATGCGTATATCTTTAATGTCCGAACAACACCGGACGATGCCTATCGGTTCGGAATGGGTGAAAGTGTAAAACACCCGGCCGGTTATGACATCAAGCTAGAGGGGCCTCCCCTCGATTTTATGGCCGTCACCGATCACGCCGCCTATCTGGGGCATTTGCCCGAAATGGATACCGAAGGTACGGAACTTTCGAAACTGGACGTCGCAAAAGATATGTTCAGCACCGATCAGGACAAAATTTTGGCCGCTTTTCAGATGATTGGCGGCGCAATCCGCAACGGAAATAAACTGAAAGGCATTTTTGATCCCAAAATAACCGCCGGAGTGTGGAGCGACACGGTTGCAGCGGCGGACAAATATAACACGCCTGGCAAATTTACAACATTTGCTGCCTATGAATATACAGCGGTTCGCGTGACACGCGGCGAAAGCGGCGGTTTTGCCGGCGGAAACCTTCACCGAAATGTCGTGTTCCGGGACAGCGCACCGAAAATGCCTTTCTCCACGCTCGATTCGACCAATCCGGAAGATCTGTGGACTTGGATGGACGAGCAGCGGGAAGCGGGAAATGAATCGCTTGCCATGCCGCATAACAGCAATGTTTCAGACGGCGAGATGTTCAAGATGGAAACCTATGACGGCGCTCCATTGACCAAGGAATATGCCGAAAAACGGATCCGCAACGAGCCGATTGTCGAGATGACACAGGTCAAGGGTACATCCGAAACCCACCCGTCTCTCTCGCCCAATGACGAATGGGCGGATTTCGGCATATATGACAAATTGCTCTCCTCTGCGGTCGTATCAAAAACGGAGAGCGGCGATTATGTCCGTCAGGCTTTGGCCAATGGCCTCAAATTGATGGAAGAAATTGGCGCTAACCCATTTCACTTTGGCTTGATTGGCTCCAGCGACACGCATGTCGTTGGCGGGTCTTTTGATGAGAAGAACTTTTGGTCCAAGGTGGGTATATTGGACAGCACACCAGAACAGCGCGGTTCGATCCCGCCGGGCGGCGCAAAAAGCTGGGACGGCGTGAAGCTGGACCCCAATGCAGACCTGTGGTTCTCACGTTGGGGAGCGTCGGGCTATGCTGCGGTATGGGCAGAGGAAAATACGCGCGAATCCTTGTTCGATGCTATGCGGCGCAAAGAAACCTATGCAACGACCGGCACGCGTATGAAAGTGCGCTTCTTTGGCGGCTTTGGATTTAGCGAAGACATGCTCGATGATCCCGAGATGGTTTCAAAAGCTTATGCCGGCGGCGTACCAATGGGCGGCGATTTGATCGGAGATGGCAAAGCACCGGGCTTCATTGTCTGGGCGATGCGCGATGCAATGAGTGCCCCCCTACAACGCGTGCAAGTCGTTAAAGTCTGGATGGATGGCGGGCAAAGCAAGGAAAAGGTTTTTGATGTAGCTTGCAGCGATGGCGGCACCGTTGATCCAGCAACAAACCGTTGCCCGGACAATGGAGCGAAAGTCGATTTGACCGATTGTTCCATTTCCCAGGACAAGGGCGCGCCTGAACTCAAAACATTCTGGACAGATCCCGAGTTCAAAAAGACCCAGCGGGCTTCCTATTACGTCCGGGCGCTGGAAAACCCGGTCTGCCGTTGGTCCACCTGGGACGCATTGCGCGCTAAAGTTCCGCCTAATCCAACCTTGCAAAAAACTATTCAGGAACGCGCATGGTCTTCACCGATCTGGTACGTGCCAACGGCGACCTGAATTGAATGATGCCGGGCACCGGGCTGAAAGACGCTGAACATTGAAGAATTTATTGCGCGAACCGCTGGTTCATTTTTTGATCCTTGGGCTGTTGGTATTTATCGGGAACGCATTCTGGACGGACGGGCAATCGAGTGATGCACGGACGATCGTGGTCAGTGACTCTATTTTGGCTCGGCTCGACGATACATGGCTCAGAACAACTGGACGTGCACCGACCGAGGAAGATCGCAAAGGCCTGATTGATCAATATGTTCAGGAAGAGGCCTTGGCGCGCGAAGCAGAAATGCTTGGGATGGGCGAGAATGACGAAATCATAAAACGCCGATTGGCCCAAAAAATGCGCTTTGTTTCTGCCGGTACGCAAGCTGGCTCAGATCCGTCCGACGGCGAGTTAAAACAATGGTTTCAAGACAATCGTGATCGCTTCAACATAGCTGAGAAGCGAAGTTTTCATCATATCTATTTTAGCCCGGAACAGCATGGGGACACATTGGAACGCGAGGCTGGATCGGCATTGGCGGAACTGAAAAATGGCGCTGACTGGAAATCCCTAGGCGATCCTTTCATGCAAAAGCGCAGCTATGCGGACATGCCAAAGAAAGAAGTGATACGGGCATTCGGTCCCGATTTCGCTGAATCCATTTTTCAGCTGCCTATGACAGAATGGAGCAAGCCAATCGGCTCTGCTTTCGGTCTTCATTTGGTGCGCATTGAAGCGATCAATCGTGAAGCCAAAGCCGATTTCGACGCCAACAAAGAGCGCATTCGGGCGGTATATGTAGAAACGGTTTCCGACGCTGCTCGACAACAAGAAATCGAGAATATCGTAGAAAAATATGATGTGGTGATAGCCCGATAAGATATCTGCATGCGATAATCTGGCTTGGCGATAAGACCCCGCCACGCTAGGACACCGGAAAATTCAAAACGGGATAAAATATGCCACAACTCATTCTTATTCGACATGGCCAATCACAGTGGAACCTGGAAAACCGCTTTACCGGTTGGTGGGATGTCGATGTTACAGCCAAGGGCGTTGAAGAGGCCCGGGCCGCCGGAAAACTGATGAAAGAAAAAGGCATCGAGGCGGATATATGCTTCACCAGCTTGCAATCCCGCGCAATCAAAACGCTCAATCTCGCGCTCGAAGAAATGAACCGGCTATGGTTGCCCGTGGAAAAAAACTATCGCCTGAACGAGCGCCACTATGGCGGCCTTACTGGACTCAATAAGCAGGAAACCCGTGACAAGCATGGCGACGAACAGGTCCACATCTGGCGCCGCAGTTTTGACACTCCGCCGCCGCCCATGGCCGCCGATAGTGAATTTCAGATGGGGTCTGACCCACGGTATAAAGGAATTGAGATACCTGCTACGGAAAGCTTGAAAGACACAATCGCGCGCGTGCTACCCTATTGGAAAAGCCGGATCGCACCCGAGTTACAAAATGGCAAGCGGGTTCTAATCTCTGCGCATGGCAATTCATTGCGCGCGCTCGTAAAACATCTCTCCAACATCGCAGATGACGAGATCACCGGATTGGAAATTCCAACTGGCCAGCCGATTATTTACGAGCTGGATGATGACCTGAAAGAGGTGGAACGCTACTATCTTTCCGAACGATAGGCCGTTACTTTCATAACTTAGGGTCCTGACCCTAGGGCATGCGCCTTTTCGCTTTGTACATCGCGGCGTCTGCACGGGACATCAAACCGGATATCGAGTCCTTTGGCCCGACAAAGCAATAGCCGATTGCCACTCCAAGCGGGATTTGCGATCCATGATATTGGGTATGAGTTTGCGCGACCCGGTCAAGCAGAAAGTCGATTTTCTTATCCACCTGATCTGCGTCAAGATTGTCCAATAAAATCGCGAACTCATCGCCCCCGATGCGCGCCACCATGTCTGAAGCACGGATGTTCGCACTCAATAGTTCAGCGAAACGTACTAACAGGGCATCGCCGCCGCCATGACCAAATCTATCATTCACCGATTTCAGGTTATTTATATCAAGAAATAACAGCGCCGTGGTATCTCCATAGCGCTGACAGCGCATGATACGGTGCTCCAAGCTTGTCACAAATTGCCGTCTGTTGTGAAGGCCGGTAAGCACATCGTGAAGCGCATATTGCTCCATTTTAGCCAATTTTTGCTGCAATCTGGAAATTTCTTCCGAAAGGGAAATACAGTTTAAACAATCTGATACTGAATGGACATCTTGTTTTGTATTTTTTTCCATTTTTGCCACCCTTCCACAGAAATATTTATAGTTATATTTTATTACTTAATATTTATAGACATATTGGAAGTTTAGCAAACAGCATATATATATATGGCAAAATATGATTGTTGCACGTGCGATAGCAAGTTGCACGCTGATGATTTCACAGCTAAAAGGCTTTGCTTCCGCAGCTTATTCAGGTGCCAAAATGACCGAAGCAAAACCAAAAATTGGAATAATAATGGGCAGTCAGTCCGACTGGCCGATCATGCAGAGCGCCGGCGATATTCTGGATAAGCTGGAGGTGCCGTATGAGGCTAGGATTGTTTCCGCCCATCGCACGCCCGACCGGCTATATGACTATGCCAAAAATGCCGTGAGCCGGGAACTAAAGGCAATTATTGCGGGGGCCGGCGGTGCTGCGCATTTGCCCGGCATGATAGCCGCCATGACGCGCGTTCCGGTTTTGGGTGTACCCATCCAATCTAAAGCGCTGAACGGCATCGATAGCTTGCTGTCCATCGCACAGATGCCCGCCGGTATTCCGGTCGGCACTTTGGCAATAGGTGAAGCGGGCGCAAAAAATTCCGCGCTTTTGGCCGCCGCCATATTGGCCAATGAAGACGAGGAACTTGCAAGACGGCTCGACAATTGGCGTAGTGCACAAACCAATGCCGTCACCGAACAGCCGAAATAATTTCTCCCGATGAATGCTCTAAAACCTGGATCAACTATTGGGATATTGGGCGGCGGTCAGCTGGGCCGGATGCTCGCGGTTGCTGCGGCTCAACTCGGCTATCGCTGTCACATCTATGCCCCCGAAAATAACAGCGTAGCCGCCGAAGTTGCTGCCCAGTTTACCTGCGCCGGATTTCACGCTGTCGAGGCTTTGGACGCTTTCGCAAAAGACTGCGATGTCCTAACATTTGAATGGGAGAATGTGCCGGTCGAGCCGTTGAAAAGCATTGCCGATCAAGCTGCCCTACACCCTCCAACCAATGCGTTAAACATCGCTCAGCACCGGATTACAGAAAAAAACTTTGCACAAGAACAAGGTGGTCGCACAGCCCCTTTCGCCGAGGTAACGGATCGAACCACGCTGGACAACGCTATTGCCGATATCGGTACGCCAGCCATCCTGAAAACCCTGCGAATGGGATATGATGGCAAGGGCCAGGCATTGGTCAAACCGAATGATAATCTGGACCTTCATTGGGATGCAGTAGAGCAACAGCCCTGCATCGCGGAAGGCTTTGTCACTTTCTCCCATGAGTTTTCAGTGATCCTCGTGCGCGGGCAAAATGGTGATATCCGATATTGGGATACGCCGCATAATGTTCATCAAGGGGGGATATTGGCAACATCGGCGGTGCCCGCACCTTCACAGGTTGTGGATCAGCAGGCAGAGGCGCGTGCGCTAGCCAGTAAAATGGCGACGGCCATGGATTATGTCGGCGTACTTACCTGCGAATTTTTTGCTACGGATGATGGCCCGATATTCAATGAAATGGCCCCGCGTGTACATAATAGCGGACACTGGACCATCGAAGGTGCGATCACCAGCCAGTTTGAAAATCATATCCGGGCGATTTGCGGACTACCGCTTGGCGACACCTCCCTGGCCGCTGAACGTGTAGAAATGACCAACCTGATCGGCGAAGATGCCAATCAGTGGAACGAAATATTGGCGGACGACAAAAATCATCTACATCTCTACGGCAAAGGTCAAAGCCGTGCAGGAAGAAAAATGGGCCACATCACCAAGCTGTTTTTCTGATTTCATTTGCACCCAAAACACTGCAAAGAAATGAAATGAATCACCCTGAAATCATCATGGTGCTTGCTCGCGCTGACAATGGTATCATTGGCAGGGACGGCGATTTGCCTTGGCACCTGCCAATCGACTTGCGGCGATTCAAATCACTGACACAGGGAAAGCCCATGATTATGGGCCGCAAAACATTTGATAGCCTACCCGGCCTGTTGCCCGGACGTCGTCATGTTGTGCTCACGCGCGACAGCGATTGGGAAGCAGATGGCGCCGAAGTCGTCCATGATTTGAAAGCAGCGATCAAACTAGCCAATGCGCCCCATATCATCATCGCGGGCGGGGCCGAGATTTACCGCATGTTCCTGTCACATGCAGACCGGATTGAGCTGACTGAAGTCCATCTGGAGGCGCAGGGTGACACATATCTAAACGATCTAGATCTTAGCGCATTCCGCGAAATAGAGCGCGAAACCCATGAAGCAACCAAAGACAATCCGGGCTTTTCGTTCGTCACACTAAAACGGAAATCTCAATGAAGAAAATCGGACTGCTTCTTCTCACCATGATGATGATTGCCATAGCCGCATGGCTCACAATTGCGCCAGCCTGGTTCGAGAAACAAACAAACATGGTCGATGGCAAGCCGCTGCCAGAGATAACGACAGAGGCGCAGGCATTACATGACAGCCTGATCATCGTGGATCTGCACGGGGATACGTTGCTTTGGAAACGCAAAATTACCGATAGTGTTGATCGCGGCCATATTGATCTGAAACGGCTGCAAGCGGGCAATGTCGGATTGCAGATTTTCTCCAGCGTCACCAAAACGCCAAGGGGGCAGAATTATGACAGCAACAGCGCGGATACGGACAATATTACGCTGCTTACCATCACTCAGTTGCAACCCATAAGAACTTGGTTTTCATTGCTTGAGCGCCAAATTTACCATTCGGAAAAGCTAAGAGATGCCGTCAACGAATCCGACCGCCGTCTGACATTTGTTGATCAGCCCAGAGATGTTCGGGACGTCCAGTTTAGGCGCAATCCTGATCAGGACTTTCGGGAAGACATATCCATCGGCGTCCTTTTCTCGGCCGAAGGTCTGCAAACACTCGAGGGTAAACGTGAAAACCTCCAAAAGCTTTATGACGCCGGCATGCGGATGGCGGGGCTGGTCCATTTCTTTGACAATGAGTTAGCCGGCTCGATGCACGGAGAAGAGAAAGGCGGGCTTACCGACTTTGGCCGTACGATCATGACAGATATGGAAGATATGGGCATGATCGTGGATATCGCCCATTCCAGCCATGATACGGTCGCCGAAGTCCTGCGTATCGCGCGCCGACCTGTGGTTTCCAGCCATGGCGGCGTACAGGCGGTGTGCGGGGTCAATCGCAATTTGACCGACGAAGAGATTAAGGGTGTCGCGGCAACCGGCGGCGTTATTGGTTTGGGTTATTGGGACGGGGCAATGTGCGATACCGATCCAAAAACCGTCGCTAAGGCGGTCAAACATGTCCGCGATCTGGTAGGGATAGAACATGCCGCCTTAGGCAGCGATTTTGACGGCGCGGTCACAACGCGCTTTGATACCAGCGGCATTGTGCAAATCACACAGGCTTTGATGAACGCCGGTTTTTCGGAAGAAGAAATTCGGGCGGTCATGGGATTAAACGCTTTGCGGGTTATCGAACAGGGCTTGGTCCCGCTCAAAGATCTGCCACAATCTGCGGTTGAAGAATCAACGGAAGCTGGCCAATAGCGATTTCATGCAAAGGCTGAGTAGCAACGACCGGATAGAAAATGCCCTGCGCGGTGCGATTATCGCCCTGGGCAATTTCGATGGCTTTCACTTTGGACATCAGGCGGTAGCGGGCAAGGCGCTGAGCTGGGCTCAGGATGAGGGTTGCCCAGCGATAATTGCAACATTTGATCCGCATCCGGTGCGGTTTTTCAAGCCCGATGTGCCGCCTTTCCGGTTGACCACGCTCAATCAACGCCAACGCCACTTTGCCGATGCTGGCGCTAGTGCGATGCTGGTGTTTGCGTTTGACGCAGCGCTCGCCAACACCAGCGCAGAAGATTTCATCGCAAAGCTGTTGGTGGAACGCTTTGGCGCAAAAGGTGTCGTCACCGGTGAAGATTTCACCTTTGGTAAGGGTGCCAAAGGTAACATCAAGCTGCTCAAAGACTATGGCGCGGCCACTGGCTTGTCGGCCAAAAGTGCGGGAGCCATTTGCGACAGCGACAATGTAATTTCATCCAGCCGGATTAGAGAAGCGCTAACCGAAGGGCGCTGCGAAGAAGCAGGCCGCTTGCTTACGCGCCCCTTCACCGTCGAGGGCGAAGTGATCCATGGTGATAAAAATGGCCGGGAACTTGGCTTTCCCACCGCCAATATCGATATGGGCCAATATCAACGCCCAAAATACGGAATATATGCAGTCAAGGGGCGCTTACCCGATGGCCGCGTTTTGAACGGTGCCGCGAATTTGGGCATCCGGCCAAGCTTTGACCCGCCCAAAGAATTGTTGGAGCCCTATTTCTTTGATTTCAGAGAAGATTTATACGGCCAGACCATAGAGGTTGAACTGCACCACTTCCTGCGCGGCGAGGAAAAGTTTGACGATCTGGATGCGCTCAAACGGCAAATGAAAACGGATTGTGACAAGGCCCGAGAGCTGCTCGAATGAAGCGCAAGCTGCTCTGGGCTCTTGGCGGGTTCTGGATGGTCATCGTGGTCATCTTGCTTCTCAACAGCTCCCGCTGGGCTCCCGCTCCGGATGGCCGATTGAAAATGATCGCCCATCGGGGCATTTATCATCAATTTAACCGGACCAATCTGGGTCGGAACGATTGCACCGCCACGCGGATGTTGCCGGGTCAGGAAAAGCGGGAGATATTCGAAAACACCATCCATTCGCTGCGCGCCGCGGTCAATGCGAAAGCCGACATGATTGAGGTCGATGTTGCCCTGACCAAAGACGGCGAGATGGTGCTGTTCCATGACTGGACGGTGGATTGCCGGACAAACGGCAAAGGGGAAACCCGCAATCTGACGCTGGAAGAGCTGCGGGCGCTTGATATCGGGCATGGATATACATCTGATGACGGCGCAACCTATCCCCTGCGCGGCAAAGGATTTGGTAAAATACCAACTGTCGAAGAGGCGCTGGCGGCAGAGACTTACAAGCCATTTCTGTTCAATTTTAAAAGCGACGATCCAAAGGAAGCCGATCGGTTGGCCGCGATTCTGAAAGCCGCAGGGCGCGATCCTGTCAAAGAAGGTGATGGATTTTATGGCGCCGACATTCCGACCAAGCGGATGGCGGAGCTTTTTCCAGGTGTCTGGACATGGACAAAACAGGACATAAAAGCCTGTGCGATGGACTATATCTGGATGGGATGGCTAGGCATGACCCCAGATAGCTGCACAGACAGCACATTATTCGTTCCGCTAAACTATCAATGGGCCATCGCCGGTTGGCCAAATCGTACGATCAAACGGATGGAAGACGCGGGCGCGCGGATTATCATCATCGCACCAATAGATGATGAGACGGCCCCGAGCGGCATAATGCGCGGCGATCAATTGGGCGACATTCCGGGAAGCTATAACGGATATATCATGGTCGAGGATATTGCATCGGTCGGGCCAGCGTTGATACGATAGGCCTGGACGCCGTTGGCGGTGAGTTTGTCCAACCACGCCTGCCGACTGGAAGTGCCCTTTGACAAGCATAGGGTTAGCGATCAACAAGCCGACAAATCGCGCTTGCGCCCGCGCGCGCGCTCCCCTAATCCCCGCGCATTATGAGCGACAACGCACCAGATTATAAAGACACGGTTTTTCTGCCGAAAACCGATTTTCCCATGAAAGCCGGCCTTGCGAACAAGGAACCGGGCATATTGGAGCGCTGGCAGAAAATTGGGCTTTATGAAAAACTGCGCAAAGCACGCGACGGGCGGGAGAAGTTTATTTTCCATGACGGCCCGCCTTATGCCAATGGCAATATCCATATCGGCCACGCGCTCAACAAGACGCTCAAAGACATTACTGTTCGCTCACAAAACCTGCTCGGCAAGGACGCTCCGTTTGTTCCCGGGTGGGATTGTCACGGCCTGCCGATCGAGTGGAAGATCGAGGAACAATATCGCAAGAAAAAGCGCAACAAGGACGAAGTTCCCGCCAGCGAATTTCGCGCCGAATGCCGCGAATATGCGGACAAATGGGTGGATGTGCAGCGCGAGGAATTCAAGCGGCTCGGCGTATTGGCGCAGTGGGACAAACCCTATCTCAC
>CALKXX010000163.1 GCA_938003725.1 uncultured Sphingomonadaceae bacterium
CCAGTCCCTTTTGTTTGCCGGAACCCGTCACCACAACGGTCCTGCCATCGAACTTCCCGGGCATCAGATATCCTCGGTCAATATGAATTGCGGGTTATCCGCAAAGTCCTGAAACGGGGCGGCCATAGCCTGAAATTCCTCGGTTGAGATATCGGCAACAAACGGATCCATGCCGGTGATATCCAGCACCTCCACATATTGATAAGGCGCCGCGTCTTCAGAGCCGAACAAGCCAGTCGCTTTGTGCACCGTAAACTTTTCGACCGAACCCAGGCGGTTTACACCCGGAATATCATCCTGCTTTGCCCACGCTTCATACTCCGCGGCGCTGACGCCATATTTTAGATTAAACACGACAATTATACGCATTATTCCTCTCCTCTATTTCTGTTTAAAAAAAACTCCGGTGGACGATATGCGCCCAGTTTTTGATCTAGTTTTCGGGCGAGTTCGAATAGGCCCGCTTCATTACCATGCGCCCCAATCAACTGTACGCCCACTGGCAAATGTTCAGATGTCCATCCCGCTGGGATAGTGATTGCCGGCAATCCAGCGATACTCGCCAGACAGGTAAAATCAGCCTGATTGGCGGGGGCCTGATCTGCCTGACTAAAGGCAGCCTGCGGCGTGGTAGGCAGCAATATCGCGCCATGCTTCTGCACCGCGGCAACCATGGCTTCACTCGTTTCCTCCAGAATTTTTCGGTCTTCCGACAAATCGTCACGGCTGCGCTTTGCACCATATTTCAATAGGTTTTTCAGATGGTCTGAAAGTTGCTCAGGCCGGCTTTCCAATATTTCGGACAGCGAATCGGTGAGTGCCAAAGCCGACATAATAAAGCCCGCATATCGCACGCGGGTAAGTGGATGCGGGAGCGAAAAGCTGGCTCCGGCACCAAGCTCAGAGGTCGCAGCATCATAACTGTATAACACCGATGGCGCACAATCCACATCACCCAGATTTTCCAACAATACAATATTATCAATAGGTTGCAGCAAATCGAATGATATGAATATACGGCCAGTCGATTCCAGTAGTTCCAGCGATCGCGCCAGTGGGCCAATCGTATCAAGCGATTGTTCCACCATCTCCAGACCGTCCTGACTAGCGGCCCCACGCGACGGCTTTAGGCCATAGATCCCGCAATAGGCAGCCGGCACGCGCACCGAACCCATTGTATCTGTGCCCAGCGCAATATCGCACAGGCCCGCCGCGACCGCAGCTGCGCTTCCTCCCGACGAACCGCCGGGGGTATATCCCATCCTGTGCGGGTTATACGTCGTGCCGAAGAAGGGATTGTCGGTCTTTGCCCCCAATGCCGCCTCTTCCATGTTAAGCATTCCGATAACCGCAGCACCCTCTGCGCGCAGTTTTGCAACGATATCCGCATCCTGTTTTGCAATACGGTCGCGGTAATATTCCATGCCGCCGGTCCACGGCATATCCTTGACCGCGATATTTGCCTTTACACCGAGTGTTAGATTGTCGAGCTGTCCATTTCCGAAACGGGCCGTTTTGTCGAAATTGGTAAAGGCATTCAACTTCGCATTTGCGGTTTCAAGGCGGTCCCAGTCGATCATATTTTCGTTTTACAGCCCCCGCTCATCAATGAGGCGAATTGGTTTCTGTCGCACATCAATTTGCGACGCAGCGGCTGTTTCACCTACACCAACCAATTTCACCGATATTTCGATCCCTAACCCTTTGCGCAGTAAATCTGCCAATTGGGTTTGATCAGAACCACCCCGGCTTTCCAATACAACCCGCATATCGTCACGCCCCTTTTCATCGCGCGTCACGTAACAGACATATTCACCGGTCAGGTCAGCCCGGTTCTCAATGATCGATCCAATCGCATGCGGAAAGATATTTATCCCGCGCAATTTCACCATATTGTCGCTTCGGCCCTTGAATCCGGATATGCGTTTGAACACCATCCCGGTTTGATTTGCCCCGGCAAGTTCTTCGGTGATGTCATGGGTGTTAAACCGAATACAGGGCGCAATATCGTCTTTGAACAAACAGGTGACAACCATGTCCCCGGTCTCTCCCGATGCAACGGCCTGACCGCTATCTACGTCGAGCAATTCCAGATACTGAGCATCTTCCCAGACATATAGCCCGTCGCGCTCCGGTCCTTCGCCGGCTATCGATCCGGTATCACCGACGCCGTACCAATCATAAGCTTTCGCCCCGCCCCATGCCTTTTCGACACTGGCGCGGTCCTCGGTGCCCAGATGGCCACAGATCATGCGAATATCTATATCTTTCAACATATCCTCTGCGGCTGCAGTATCTGCCAGTTTCCGAATATAGTCTACGAAGCCAACCATCACCGTGACACCAAAATCCCGCATCAGGTTCACTTGATTGACAGACCGCGTTTCCACCCCGGTGCCGGCACTTAGGAAAATCGAGTTGGTATAGTGGGTCACCGCTTCGCGAATATAGTGACCGCCATTGATCATCCCATGCCCATAGACGGATTGAATGACATCGGATGGCGCTACACCTTGCCAGCGGTACATACGGCCCACCAGCAAGTTGGTAACTTCACGGCCTTTTGGTCCAAACAGCAAAGGTTGCGGCCTGCCCGTTGTCCCCGATGTTGTGTGAAAGATTAGTGGATCGCGCGCATCCCCATTCTCATGACCGCCAAAATCGCCAAATGGCGGATAGTCGTTCACAGACGCCATTAGATCGGTTTTGTCATAAACCGGAAGCTTCGTGATATCTTCAAGCCCACCGATATCCGATGGTTCAATACCATTATCACTCCACAGCCGATGATAGAATGGCACGTCCCAACCTCGTCTCATCAACTTTAGGAATTGCCTGTCCTGAACAGCATGCAATTCGTCGCGCGACATATTTGTATAACGATCCACAAAGGCATCGCCGACAGGATAATCTTTTAGCATCTGTTTCGTGTCAAACGACTCAAAATAGGTTGAAAAGCTCATTTGGACTCCGTCGCATAGTTTAGAGGGTTGTTGAAAATTCTGGGATCACAGTCATCATTGGCAAGGCTGCGGGAAAGGTCGCGTTTCGACCGTGTTTGCGCTTCGGACATCGGTGCGGTTGGACTGCCCAGATTGTCGGTGATCAGGCGGCTGATCTGACCACCGTCAGATAGCTCTATATCCAGCTTTTGCGGCGCAAGGGCATTGTGATCCAGATTGCCATCGATTTGCACAATCGTCTTTTGCCCAAGCTTAGCCAAATCATCATCGCGGAATTCTGTCGCGGTAAAACAGCGTGGATCAATCTTACCATCGCGCAGCATCAGCGGCACCAGAAAGGGCAAGCACAGCCGTGCATAGCTCGCACTCATATCCGCTTTATACGGCCGTCCTACCAGTCTGTGGATTAACGGAGGTGCAGCAACTTCAACCGAAATAACCATCGATGGCACGAGCGATCCATCGCGCAACATATTGTCGATACTGCCCAATATTCCGTGACTGGCCCGGCCGGAGGGAAAGGGCTTTATGCTCACTTCCTCAATCAGCCATTTGGATCCCAAATTATCAGAATAGCGCGCCAACTCGCCCGGTTCAAACAATTCGAAATACCCGAACGGCCCTTCCAGAGCGTCGTGCGGCCCGTTCATGCCGGCGCTTACCAGATCAACGGCGGTAACCGCGGCACGTGCAGCGTTTGCAATCTGCAGCGGCAAGGCGATGGATGCCTCCACATGTGCCTGCATCGTACCAGCCGCCTGTGAATAGGCGAGGCCCATAACATCCGCATATTTTTCTTTTGGCAGATTCTCAAGTTTGGCAACAGCAAGCGCTGCACCAATAATACCGGCCGTTGCGGGGCGAAAAAACTGCATGGCTCCTGTCGCGGCGACACCCAATCCGCTGGCGACATCAACACCGACGGTCAGCGCGTTCAAAAAAGCGTCTGGATCGCTATCACCTTGCCGATCGGAAGCGGCGAGTAGCGATGCGGTCACCACCGATAGCGCATGGACAACGGCGGGTTCATGCACCGCGTCCCATTCCAGACAATGGATAGCAAAGCCATTAAACCACGCGGCAGACGGTGCCGGTAAATGTTCATTGAGCCCCAGCAACCGCGCGCCGGACCCTTGCCCCCAACCTCGCACCGCTTGGAGCATCATCTGCGCTTCGTCAGAAGCAGCGCCAGCCGCACCGCTGGCCAAAGTATCAGCGAGCAAGTTCAGAGCTATCGCCTGTGTAGGGCGCGGAAGTACATGGTCCGCAGCGGCAAAGTCCAGGATATCCATCGTTGCACTCATGATAACCAATCCGACAGCATTTGGTGGATAGCCTCCGGATCATCCCCGTTTAGCGCGAGGTCAATCGCACGATCCGCTTCCTTGCCTGGCAACCCGCCCCAGGAAACCAGCGCGCGTGCCTTGCCGATAATCTGATCCTTCGACATCGGGCGCTCGGGATCCCCAAGCGTGTCGATCAGTTCCACGCTCTCCCCGCCGCAAGAAATACGCGCGCCATAATGTTCAGGATATTGTGCCGTTACATCTTTCGACTGCACAACTTTCACACGGCTTCGTCCGCCTTTCAGTTCCGCAATTCTCTGTGGTTCAAAATCGGCAAGTTCCGGTTCCCCCTTCTCTGCGACAATAGCCACAGCGTGCTGGATCGAGAATTTGGCGTCATTTACGATCTGGGGGTTGGGTCGGTCACAAAATGTAATCGCATCGGCATAGGTTTCGATGATGATCTCACCGTTCAATTCGCCCAGTTTATTCTTCAGTTCCAGAGCAGCATCGATGGCCGGATGCGCGTGACGACATGCGCCCCACGGCTTAAAACTAACCTCGTGAATACGCCATTGGTCGAGAAAGATCATGGGTTTGGGACTTTTGCACGTGGCGGCGTAGAGGCCTTGCGGACCTTCGAGAATAAACTTGGGGCCAGTCATACCCTTTGCCGCGTAAAAGCCCGCACTGCCGCCGCTCGAGAGAGCTCTTTCTATATGCCATTGTTTGGCGTCACTATTCTCATGACGCATCTGCCACAGGCCACTGGCAACAGAACCGGCTAGTCCCAGCGCCGAAACGATTTGTTCAAGTCCGCTGTCAAAGAGCGACGACACCGCTGCGGCTGCACCAAAAATACCTGCGGTAGATGTGTTGTGATAATGCTCATAGTGATGTTCATCAAATGTAGAACCGATCGCTATGGTGGCATCATAGCCCTTTACCGCTGCATCTAAAACGTCTGCCATCGCATAATCTTCGCCGACGATCAGCGTTGACCAAATGACTGGGCCGGGATGCAAAATGGACGTTCTGTGAATATCATCCATTTCAAGAATATTGCCCAACCAGGCCGCGTTGCTTGCATGATCATCATCATAGTTTTTTTGCCGGGCCGCAATATCGCTCTGCCTTGCCCCAGCGACACATCCCAACCAGTCCAGCAAATGCAGCCGCGCTCTTTGCCGGGCCGCGTCATCAACCGGACGCATCAAATGGGCGGCGAGTTTCTCGGTCAGGCTCTCTTGCGTCATATCGCTGCTCGCCGTAAGGCAACAATATGTCTGGACAAAAAACCGTCACTACCAAGAAAAAACCCCGTTATTTGGTGATGGCGGATGAATTGCGTGAAGAAATTCTTCGCGGAGATTATTCCGATCCGGGAGAATTTCCTACCGAATCTGTGCTCTGCAAAAAATTTGATGTTAGCCGGTTCACTGTTCGTGAGGCTTTGCGCAAGCTTACCGCGGAGGGCCTCATCACCCGGAAACGTGGCTCGGGAACTATTGTGCAACCCGCCATTGCGCGCGGTGGCGCTTTGCATCAACCGCTGAGCAATGTTGGTGAAATTCTGCAATATGCGCGTGATACCACCATCGTTTTCAAAAAAATGCCGCCGCAAACGATCCCGTCGAAAATTGTGGAGCAAATTGGCACTAGCCACAAACGCAAATGGTTTGTGTTTCACGGCAAGCGGTTGAAACCCGGACGCAAACGCCCGATTGCGATGACGGTGGCCTGGGTAAACCCGGACCTTGCCGATGCGGTAGAAAAAATCGACATAAACGGCGCGGCGCTTTTTAGCCAAATCGAAGAACTTAGCAAAATATCGGTGTCCCGCGTGACGCAAGATATTCAAGCAATCCCGGCCTCTAAGAAATTCGCTAAGGATCTTGGGATTGAACAGGGCGAGCCGGTTCTGCGCATATTGCGTTGTTATTTCGACGATAATGACAGGATGTTTGAGATTTCGGCCAGCTATCATCCCGGCGAACGGTTTGCCTATTCGATGCATATCGAAGTCGATTGATACCATCATTTTTGTAATTCCGGTGCATCGCGAGGCAACCATTTACCCTCGGACTTAAATTGGAATGACGGGGCGATTTGATGTGATCCATCTGCCTCAATATACAGGCCCCGCTCTTCGACGAGATTCTGGTCCAGCGCTTCCCGAAAATTCAGAACCGGCGAGAATGCGACATCTTTGTCAACGAACCATGCAACCCACTCTTCGCGCGTTTTGGTCGCGAACGTATCGCGCAAAAAATCGATTAGTGGACGCTGCTGTTCTCCGGCTTCATGTTCGGCCAATGGCAAAATATCCAGCCGATCGAGAGCCGTCAGTAAATTCTTTGCGAATTTCAGCTCGCGGGCACCGAGCACTATATGTTTGGCATCCGCTGTCTGGTAAACATTGTAAAAGGCCGCGCCACCTAACGACCGCTGCGCCTGCGATATAGGTGTTTCGCCGCCGCTAATTGCTGCCCCGGCAATATGAGAGCACCATGGCAACATCGCATCGAACATTGCAATATCCACATAGTCGCCCTTCCCGGTATTTTGCCGTCCGATCAGCGCCATGAGCACTGCAGACAGTCCATTCAGCCCTGCTGCCATATCCGCTGACGGTACACCCGGCACAACCGGCATGCCATCAGCGCCATCGTTCACCGACAAGAAACCCGACAATGCCTGTACCGCCAGATCATGCGCCGGGTGATGCGCCATTTCGCCTTCCTGACCAAAGGCGGAGATCGAGCAATAAACGATGCCTGGAAATTTTGCAGAAACGGTTTCATAGTCGAAGCCCAGTCGTTTCATAACACCGGGCCGAAAGCCTTCGATCATCACATCGGCTTCACCAAGTATCTGCCAGAGTTGCGCGCGACCAGCTTCACTTTTCAGATCAACGGCAAGCGCCTGTTTTCCCCTGTTCAAGTTTCTGAACCAAACCGACTGTCCCGACTCCATGGGTTCCATTTGGCGGGCGGGATCGCCGGTCGGCGGCTCAACTTTGATGACGTCAGCGCCATGGTCCGCCATCATCATCGTCAGCATCGGACCCGGCAAAAATAATGAGAGGTCAACAACCTTTATCCCGGTAAGTTTACCCATTATCTATCAGACCACGCCGCTGGATCTCAGCTCAGATATCCTGTCCGGATCATATCCGATCTCAGCCAGTATTTCGTCGCTATCGGCGCCAAGTAACGGCCCAGCTCTGTTTGGCAATCGTTGTCCGTTAAGTTTGATCGGGCTGGACAAAACGTTCATATCCGGCCGATCGGGATGATCCACACTATCACGCATTCCAATGGTTTCGAGCCATGGATTATCAAGTGCTTGATCGAGATTGTAGACCGGAGAAATTGGCACCTTGCCCTCTAACAAAGACTGCCAATGCGCAACGGATTGGGTGCCAAATATCTCATCCAATATCGGCGACAATTCAGCGCGGTTGGCCAATCGATTGGGCGCAGTGTCGAACCGGGGATCACTAGCCAGATCGCCGTGCCCAATTTGTTCGCAAAGTATCGGCCAGAATTTTGGTATCTGCGCCATGACGAACATCCAACCATCTTTGGCTTTGAACATCTGACTAGGCGTTGCAGATGGATGGGCACCACGTTTTATACGCTGTGTCACGTCGCCCTCGTTCATATACCAGA
>CALKXX010000164.1 GCA_938003725.1 uncultured Sphingomonadaceae bacterium
GGGCTGGAAAGCGAATCATTATATTGTGATAGTGGATCGTTCATCACGAAGTTCCTTGTGAATTGGTGTCAGATTGAAGGCTTGATCCGGCGAATGGATCGACCGAATAGTTGCGATAATATCCAAATAGGTTTGTAGGAAAGGAAAAATTATAGATTTTGGTTCTGTACTTTGAA
Organism: uncultured Sphingomonadaceae bacterium; assembly: GCA_938003725.1. Classification (GTDB taxonomy): domain Bacteria; phylum Pseudomonadota; class Alphaproteobacteria; order Sphingomonadales; family Sphingomonadaceae; genus Parasphingorhabdus. Next base: position 177 of record CALKXX010000164.1, read on the forward strand.
AGACCCGTTAACCGGCGCACGCAGAGCTGCCCAGAAATGGATCAACGCAGATTTGTCCGGTTGCAATGGTGATTATTTGTCGGCATCGGGTAGTTGATAGTGAACATGTCGGCTTGTCACCGGGCTGACCGGGCAAAGGTAATGATTGTGGCAATGGACACCCGCACGGCGGTAATCCTGGTCAATTGGCGCGGAGCAGACGATACGATCGAATGCCTGGCATCGCTATTTTGCGCCGACCAAGTGCCTTTTGTTATCGTCGTCGACAATGATTCTGGTGACGGTTCCGTCGACCGGATAGCCGAATGGGCTAATGGAAAGAACCGCACGCCAATCGCCAATTCTCATCATGTAAACAATGCATATGAGAATATCGCGCGCCCAATTGACTTTGAGATTATCGGACGAGAGCAACTCTCTGGCGGCGCGACGAAACCTCTTACCATCATAAACTCTGGCGGAAACTGGGGTTTTGCGGGCGGAAATAATATGGGGCTTGCGCTTGCGCTTGCGACCGAGGGCATTTCTCTTTTCTGGCTGCTCAACAATGATACGATTGTTGGCCCGGAAACTCCGTCCAGTGTGCGCAGTGCGTTCGACAAAAACCCATTATGGGGAATGGCTGGAACGCCCATTCGCCTCTATCATCAACCTGACCGGCATCAACTTGTTAACGGGATGCGATTCTCTACACTGACCGGAGCTGGACAGGCGATTGAAATGGGATCGCCTGTTGGCAAGCCCTTTGATAGTAAAAAAATCATCAACGAAACCGATTTTGTTTGCGGGGCATCGATTATTGTGACGCGCGACCTAGTGGAGGAAATCGGGATGATGGAGGACAGATTTTTTCTTTATTATGAAGAGATTGACTGGGCCGTGCGTTCAAAGGGAAAGTTTGAATTGGGCTTTGTTGAGGATGCTGTCGTTTATCACAAAGAAGGTGCATCTGCCGGTTCCGCAAGCCAGCTTAGCAGCCGCGCGCGTTCCCCACTTTCCGAATATCATCACATCCGGAGCAAGATGATATTTTGCAAGAAACATTACCCGATGCTGTTGCCGGTATATTTTGCGCAAAATCTGTTGATTCTGATGCGCCGGGTGTGGCGCCGGCAACCACCGCAAATATCCGCCGTGTTTAGAGCCACCTTTGGCCTCCCGCTCCAAAGCGGATCGAAAACATGACGCTGTTAATTCACCCTGGCTTTCACAAAACCGGCACCACATGGATGCAGGAAGTTCTGTTTCGCGACAAACGGCTATTCAACCTTATGTTCGACCAACAGGAAACCGACAGCTTGCTGGTACGTCCGCACGATTTTCAATTCTCACCACAACACGCTTCCTCTGCGATTACGGCGCGCCGTAGCGGTAAAGACGACAATTTGATCGATGTCATTTCATCTGAACTGCTATGCGGAAATATGTTCAGCGGTTCGCGGGATTCCCGCATTTTGGCTGAACGGTTATTTGCTGTGACCGGCCCGGCCAAGATATTGCTGACTGTTCGCGCACAAATCCCGATGCTGAAGTCGGTCTATTTGCAATATGTGAAGCGCGGCGGCCGCAAATCTCTGACGGATTTCCTAAACTATGAGCCTGAGCCGGGATATAACTGGTTCCGCGGCGAGGTTTTTGAATTTCATCATTTGGCCGAACATTATGCCTCATTATTTGGCGCAGATAATGTCATGGTGCTTCCGCAAGAATTATTGATTCGGGATCGGCAAATATTTTTTGAAACGCTGTTGAAATTTGTGCGCGGCGAAGCACCGAAGGGTCTTGCGGTTTCAGACGAAAAAAGTGTCGGCGTGAGCCCGCCGAGTAGCGCTATTCCGATATTGCGGTTTGCCAATCTGTTCCGCCAAACACCGGTCAATCCAGAAGCTATGCGCATGTTTAACGGATTCGGAAGCTTGCTGACATCGCTATCCTATCGGATGCCTATCGGGAGCGCCCGAAAAGAAACCCGCATCAAACAGCAAATCGAATCATTTGCAGAAGGCCGCTACGGGATATCCAATGCGAAATTGCAAAGCTATGTACCGGTTTCCCTGGGTGAATTGGGGTATGAGTTAAAGCGTTAAAATTTCGCCGAGCCTCGCGTGACTGATTTTGGCGATCAAAGTTTGGGATGACAAAGAAATGGTTGGAAATAGACTGAAACGCGCGCCCTCTACTAGTGCTACAAAAAAATTCGAACCGCGTGTTGATACCAATCGGTTTAGGCAAAAGCGCTTCGAGCTACTGGTGCAGCTGATCACCAAAAACTATGCGGATAAGGAGGTCATAAAGATCTTAGATATCGGAGGTACCAAGGCATATTGGGAGGGCGTAGCAACGTTATGGGAACATTTACCTCTTGAAATTACGATCGTTAACCTTGGGGCTGATCGGATTGATGAACCGCCTTATTTCATCCGAGAGGGTGATGCCTGCAATATGGCTGATTTCGAAGATAACAGCTTTGACCTTGTCCATTCAAATAGTGTCATCGAACATGTTGGGCATTGGCAAGAAATGTGTGCCATGGCTCGCGAGGTAAGGCGATTGGCGCCGCATTACTTCATCCAGACACCAAATTTCTGGTTTCCTTTTGAGCCACATTACAGGACGGCATTTTTCCAATGGTACCCAGAGACAACGCGCGCACGAATGCTGATGCGGAAAAAACGAGGTTTTCGCGGCCCTAGCCCTGATATGAATACAGCAATGGAGAATATCCAAACTGTAAACTTGCTCAGTTACCATCAGATGAGAGAATTATTCCCAGAGGGAAAAATTGACCGGGAAAAATTCTTCGGAATGACAAAATCACTGATTGCGACCCGCTAATCACGCAGCACTATAGTGGCCAGTCAAAATATTGATTCCGGTCAACCGGCGAACAAGATATAGGCTGATAAGGTTACGAAGAATCAGTAGCGCTGAGACCGCCAATGCGACGCCGACAATACCTGCAAAATGTGCTCCTAGCGGGGCGAGCACCAGCAATAACAAGGTGCTCGCTGCGGTTAAGATGAAACTTATATTCTGATGTCCGGTTAGTGCTAGGGTCAGACCTGATGGGCCAGTCATGGTATATATTGCCTGTCCTACTACCATGATTTTCAAAACATCGGCGGCGGCGGTAAATTCAGGCCCTATCAATTGCAAAATCCATTCGGCCGTCAGGAACAATATCAGCGCAGCAGGAAGAACAAGGACGGCTGAGAGGTGGACGGCGCTTTTCGCTAGTGTCCCGACTTTCGCCAAATTGTCGGCAGCGTAGGCAGCACTAATCTGGGCCGAAAAAACACTGAATAGGCCGATCGATATGATCGCAATCGCGCTAGCAACCTGGATCGCCACACGATATAATCCTGCTTCATATATGCCAACCGACGCGGCGACGGTTGCAAGCCCATACCAATCGGCAAAATTCAGTGCCATTGCAACTCCCCACAGTGGTAATGCAAATCTCACCAAGCGTTTGATAGATACATTATACTCATCAT
>CALKXX010000165.1 GCA_938003725.1 uncultured Sphingomonadaceae bacterium
GTTGCGAATTTTCTGGTCGATAATGGCATCGGCGAGGCCACGGATGTTCTGTTGATTGATGAGAATCTGTGTGTTGGGTGTGACAATTGCGAAAAAGCGTGCGCCGACAGCCATGAAGGACTGAGCCGCCTGGACCGCGAAGCTGGCCGCACCTATGCCCATCTGCACGTCCCGACAAGTTGCCGCCACTGTGAGCATCCCCATTGCATGTCGGATTGTCCCCCGGACGCTATCCACCGCGGCCCGGACGGCGAGGTCTTTATCGATGATACCTGCATAGGTTGCGGAAATTGCCAGCGCTATTGCCCCTATGGCGTGATACGCATGGACAAAGTGCCGCCGAAAAAACCGGGGTTGCTGAGCTGGTTGTTCTTTGGCGCTGGCCCGGGCCCCGGCGAACCCGACAAACAATGGGTAGCGGACAAGAGTGATCCCGCCATTGAGAAGCCGAAAAAAGCAATCAAGTGCGACATGTGCGCAGGGATAAAAGGCGGACCCGCCTGCGTTCGTGCCTGCCCAACCGGTGCAGCGATCCGGGTCGCGCCTGAGGAATTTTTGACCGTTGCGAAGCTGGAAGGGGAGGACTCCTAGTGGCATCGGCATCAATCCCCGGCGGCGTCGCCAAGAAAAAAATGGCCGCGCATGGCGGCTTCCTAAAGCACGCCGGTTATCGCTGGTTGAAGATATGCTCAGCATTGATGCTGGTCTGTATCGTCAGCTATTTATTCATTGATGTTTCGCCGCGCCACAATGGTGGCAGTTGGTATGGATATGCGCTCGGTACAATCGGGGCTCTGTTGATCCTCTGGCTGACGATGCTGGGTGTCCGCAAACGGGCGATGACCAGCGGCAAATGGTCGCTGAAAGCCTGGACGTCTGCACATGTATATTTGGGATTGTCGCTGATTGTCATTGGCACGCTGCACACCGGTTTTCAATTTGGCTGGAATATTCATACAGCTGCTTATGCATTGATGATGCTGGTCATTATTTCCGGGATATTCGGCATTTATTTTTATGCGACTATCCCGCAGGCGCTTTCCAACAATCGCGATGAGATGACAGAGGCACAGATGCTAGACGCATTGCGTTCGCTTGACCGGCAATTGCATGAGGCCGCGCAGCCGCTGTCAGCGGAACATGCCGGACTGGTTTTGCAATCCCTGGAACAAAACCCCTTTGGAGGCGGTTTCTTCCAGCGGATTTCCGGTAAATATCCCAATTGCGCTACCCGGCACGCACAGGCCGATTTGCGCCGAGAGCGGGCGTATCAACCGCGTATGTCCGGCAAAGATGGAAAGTTCGACGATCCTTTGGACAAGGTTGATGCTTTGCTGGAGAAAAAGGAAGCGACGCTGGCGCGCGTCAGGCGGCATTTGCGGCTGAAATCGCTACTGCAGGTTTGGCTATTCGTTCATGTGCCAGCGACCTTTGCGCTTATTGCTTCGCTGTCCGCACATATCATTAGCGTTTTCTTTTACTGGTAGGATGGATTGATCGTATGACCTTCATTGTCCGTCAAATAGCCGTTACTGCCGACGGCCGCGAAATCATCCGTTCCAATCCTTTTGACCAACTGGAAATTGGGGTAGGCCGGAATGCAGAAAACCCCATCCATCTCCCTGATCTTGCGGTCAATCCCGATCATGCGGTTATTCGCCAGCTTGATGACGGACAGATACAGATTGAGAGCAATTCGGGACAGAGATTTACGGTTGATGGGCGCAGTAAAATGTCTGCCACTGTCCATCCGTCCAAAGGTGCGGAGCTGGGCTTTGGCGGCCATGTCATCGCGGTTAGCGAGGATCCGGAAGGGATCATTCTTACCGTCAAGCGGGTCGAAGCTTTGTCAGATTCAGCTGAGGCGCGGTCGGAGGGATCGTTATACACGCTAAAGGGTCTGTTACCCGGGAAACGGATCAGTGCCTGGGGTTTTGTGGCATTGGCACTTGCTGCCTTCTTGATTTGGCCAATCTATACATGGGCAACCTATCGCGGCGTCGAAGAACGCCCCGATCAGTTTCACGCCGATACCATGTGGACGTCCGGCGCACTTAGTGAAGCGCACCACAGTTTGGAGGGTGATTGCCAAGCCTGTCATGTCGATGCGTTTGTATCGGTGCGCGACAAGACCTGCATGAATTGTCATGAGGATGATGCCCATGACCACGCAAAGCCCGACCGGTTGCTGACAGCACGCGGTGACCCCGAAGGATTTGCCAAAGTGGGTGCAGCATTTGCGGCGGCGTTTAACAAGCCGCGCGGCAGGTGTGTCGAATGTCACACTGAGCATGAGGGAGCCGGTGCTATGCAGGCGACTGCGCAAAAATTTTGCGCGGATTGTCATGATGGACTGGATAATCGCTTAGTGGACACGAAGTTAGAAAATGCTGCAGATTTCGGGGAATCGCATCCGCAGTTTCGCCCTGCGGTACTGATTCGCCCCGGCGGAAAAAATCCGCCGCGTAAGAGAATTTCTCTCGACGAAGAGCCTACGGAATATAATGGGCTGAAATTCCCGCATGATTTGCATCTGTCAAAAACCGGCGGAGTTGCGCAAATGGGTCGGCGATTGGGAAGCAAATATGATTTCGGCCCTTCGCTGGTATGCAAGGACTGCCATACACCTGACCCGAAAGGTGTCCGCTTTGAACCGGTGGATATGAAGGACAATTGTAGCATGTGCCATAGCCTGGCATTTGACGAGATCGGCGGTACCGTAAGGACCCTGCGTCACGGGGAACCGGGACAAGTGCGAGCTGACCTGCGCGCCTATTATCGCTCCACCGGACCTTCACGGCCGATCAATCTGGGTGGTATGAAGCGTCGGCGCCCTGGAGCAACGAATGACAACCGTGTGGCAAGTGACTACGCACGGGCAGTGAAATTCCGCCCTAGCCGAGCCAATTTGGCTATCAGTCAGGTTTTCTCGCGCGGCGGTGCCTGTTTCGACTGCCATGGCGTAACGCCGCCGTCGTCACGCGGCAAAGTCGACTATGGTATCAAACCCGTGACACAGACGGATCGTTATATGCACAAGGGCTGGTTCAGCCATGAGGCGCATAATGATGAACAATGCTCGTCTTGCCACAATGCTGAAACATCTGATGATGCGCGGGACTTGCTATTGCCTGGGATCAAAACATGCCGGGAATGCCATGGCGGTGAATTCGCCAAGACCGCTGATGTTCCCTCGACATGTGCCATGTGTCATGACTATCATGCCGATGATGGCGCGCCCTGGCTGATCAAAGAACAGCAGAAAGACAAGCAAAAGAAGACGGAGCGCGCCGCCAATGAAAATTCGCTACGCAAACCGGATCAAAAGCTGAAAGTGAAAATTCGAAAGCGGAAAATTGCAAGTCGGTAGCAGCGATCTGGATAGGGGAGAGCGCCCATGCTAATGGCGCAAATAACAGATATTCATCTGGGTTTCGATCCAGACAATCCTGCGGAATTTAACCGCAAACGGCTGGATCAGGCGTTGAAGACTATTTGTGAAATGACGCCGCAACCGGATGTTCTTTTGGCCACCGGAGATTTGGTCGATCGCGGCGATCAGGACAGTTACCGGCGGTTGGAAAATGCGTTGTCCGTCGTGCCGTTCCCGGTACATATGTGCCTGGGCAATCACGATTTGCGTGAACCGTTTCATAAACAGTTTCCTGATGTCCCGATGGTCGATGGATTCGTCCAATATGAGGTCGATGATGGACCTCTTCGATTGCTGTTTCTCGATACGCTAAAAGAAGGCCGTCATGGCGGTTCTTTTTGCGAAACGCGCGCCAAATGGCTCTCTGATCGATTGGCAGAAAAGCCCGACAAGCCAACCATATTGATCTTGCATCACCCCCCGGTGGAGACTGGCATTGCATGGATGAATACCGATCCAAAAGAACCTTGGGTGTCGCGGTTGGCCAATATAATAACGGGTCATGATCAAGTGAAAGCTATGATTACCGGTCATCTACACCGCAATATTTCAACATTTTTCGAGGGCAAAAGTCTGTCCATATGTGCTTCAACCGCCCCCCAGGTTGCTTTTGATCTGGCAGAGATCGACCCTGAAAAACCCGATGGCCGTAACATGATTGTTGCTGACCCGCCGGCGATTGCGCTGCATTGGTGGAACGGACAGCAACTGGTCAGCCATTTTGAAACGGCTGAAGAGCATGTCATGCTGGCGCGCTATGACGAGAATTTGCAACCTTTGGTGAAAGCTTTGCTGGCAGAACGACCGAAATAACTGCCAACGACGGCCAAATGTCGTTCATCGACAGCTAAGCGAAGTTTGTCTAAAACATAATTTCAACTGCAACTTTTTTGCTTTTGGTGTGTTGTTACGATATGACGCCGCTAGGCGCCCGTTGGCGTGCAGCTATTGTCCTGAACAGGGGCACAGATTCAGTTTTTTGGAGAGACATATATGCGATTTTCACTATCCAGCCGCAAATTTTTTCTGGGTGTTTCAACCGCAGCGTTGCTGGGATCTACCCCTGCACTTGCTGACAATCATGACAAGAAAATGACAACAGCAGAACTCAACCAGATGAGCGCAAATGGTGCCACCAAGACGGGCAATGGCAATATGACTGAAAACACAATACTCCAGGATTGGAGCGGTCCCTATGACGGCGTACCTGCATGGGATGAAATTAAAGTTGCGGATTTCCCAGCAGCATTTCAAAAGGTGATGGACGACGGCAAGGCCGAGATAGAAGCAATTCTTTCCAACCCAGAGCCAGCCACGTTCGACAACTTCATTGTTCCGATGGAATTGGCCGGCGGCAAGGCGAACGATTTATTCTCAATCTGGGGCGTGCACAGCAGCAACCTGTCCAGCGCAGAGGTTCGCGGGATTCAGGGCGAATGGCTGCCGAAAATTTCGGCATTCTACAATGCTATCCAACTCGATCCGCGCCTTTTTGCGAAATATAAAGAGGTGTACGACAATCTTGGTAGCTCCAGCTTGAATGAACAACAGAAACGGTTGGTCACCCGTGAATATGAAAGCCTAGTGCGCAACGGTGCGCTGCTCGAAGGGGCTGATAAAGAAAAACTGATCGCCCTTAACACCGATTTGTCCAAGCAGTTTAACGCCTTCTCCAACAAGGTTCTGGCGGATGAGGAAACCTATATTTATCTGGTAGACGAAGATGAAATTGCTGGCCTGCCGGATAGTTTTGTTGCGTCGATCCGTGCCGCTGCCGTGGCACAGGACAAGCCCGGCTGGGCACTCAAAAACACGCGTTCGGTGATGCAACCTTTCTTACAGAATTCAACGCGCCGTGATCTTCGCGAAAAGGTATATAATGCCTATGTCAATCGCGGTGACAACGGAGATGCAAACGATACCAACGCAACCATTGCCAATATCCTGAAAATTCGTGCGGAACGCGCCAAACTATTAGGGTTCGAAACCCATGCGCATTACCGCATGGCAGACACGATGGCGAAAGATCCGGAAACCGCGATGGACCTGATGATGAAAGTCTGGCCAGCGGCGGTGGCACGGGTTGAGGAAGAAGTGGCGGATATGCAGGAAGTTGCCGATAGCGAGAATGCCGGTATCACAATCGCGCCGTGGGATTACCGTTTCTATGCTGAAAAAGTCCGCAAAGCCAAATATGACCTGGATGAAGCGGAGATTAAGCCTTATTTCAAGCTCGACAATATGGTCGAGGCTATGTTTGACGCCGCGAACAAGCTATACGGTATGCAGTTTACCGAGAATACCGGGACAGTGCCGGTATTTGATCCGGAAGTGCGGACGTTCGAGGTAAAGCGCGGCGATAAATTGGTCGGGCTGTTCTATCTCGACAATTTCGCGCGTGAAGGAAAACGTTCCGGTGCGTGGATGACAACCTATCGCAGCCAACATGATCTTGGCGGCAAAAATCGTTATGTACTGGCGTCCAACAACAACAATTTTGTCAAAGGCGGTGGTGGCGCGCCGACGCTGATCAGTTTGGATGATGCCTCGACCCTATTCCACGAATTCGGTCATGCGCTGCATTATCTGAACTATGATATCACCTATCCCGGTTTGAGCGGAACGCCGCGTGACTTTGTCGAATATCCTAGCCAGGTGAACGAGAATTGGTTGCTCACGCGCTATGTGCTCGACAATTATGCGAAACATGCGGAGACAGGAGAGCCGATGCCGCAAGCGCTGGTTGACAAAATCAACAAGTCGAAGACCTTTAATGAAGGTTTCTCAACCGTGGAATATCTGTCCAGCGCGATTGTCGATATGAAGCTTCACAACCGCACTGATCCAGTGACGGACCCTGATGCTTTTGAGCGTGACACGTTGACTGAAATTGGTATGCCGAATGAGATAATGATGCGGCACCGTCTGCCTCAGTTTAATCACCTATTCTCGTCGGATGCCTATTCCGCCGGCTATTACAGCTATTTGTGGTCCGAAACCATGGATGCAGATACATGGGCTGCTTTTGAAGAGGCTGGCAGTGTCTGGGATAAGGATACTGCTGAGCGGTTCCGGTCAATCATTCTTTCAACCGCAAATGAAACGGATCGTAAAGATGCTTATCGCAAGTTCCGCGGACGTGATCCTGAGGTCAAGTATATCCTTAAGAAACGAGGGTTTCCCCTACCGGGTGAAAGCGCAAGTGCTGGCGGCGGAAAGACGACCGGTAACGATTGACCGCTGAAATTTTGATAATTTTTGAAGCGCGCTGGTCGATTGGCCGGCGCGTTTCTATTTGATGAGCTCGTAACAGCTCAAGTCATCAGCGAATTCCAAAGGCCCCTCAAAATTCTCTCTGATCGCTGCAAGAACCGCATCTTTGTCGTTCAATGCGCGCTGCATATGGTGTGTCAGCACCAGTTTTTTTGCACCAGCGCTTTGTGCCGCTTCCCCTATTGAAACTCCATCTCTGTGAAGTCCCCGCGGTTGTCCCTCCGCCATGGATATTGCGTTGTGCATGAACATGATGTCAGGTTGACCGTTCCGGGTGGCTTGCTCGAACGTGTCGCTCAGGAAGCTTTGGTCACCGGCAAATAAAAGCCGTTTCCCCTTGGTCCGCACGACATAGGCGAGTGCCGGGATGCTGAGATGGTGGACCGGGATGGCGTCAATATCGACATCATCTTTGCGGTGAACGACCTGCATATAGTCGCGGTCATATTCAATATCGCGAATGATCAGTTTTGGATGCGGGCCACCTTCTTTGAGATAGGATGAAAGATACCTTAAAGCACCTTGTTCTCCAACGAATGCAGCCAGTAATTCTGAGGTTGAGGGAAATAGATCTGATCCCTTTGGTCCAGCAACCAACAGATTATTTCTGCGCCCGGCAAAGCTGCCATTATTTAGCAAGCCGGGTAAGCCGCCCACATGATCCCCGTGATAATGGGTCAAGAGGATCGCAATATGATCCCGGAAATCAACTCCAGCCTCTCCGTGTCGGATAAAACTACCCGGACCGGCATCAACAACGACGCGCGCCTTGCCATCCACCCATACAATATTTCCAGTGCCGCCGCGATGATCATCGGCGATGGGACCACCCGACCCCATTATTTGCACGGCAAGAATATTGGCGCTGCATGCCTTGGGATCGATCAACGGACTTTGATTGGCGCAGCTGCCAAGCATCACGGATAGGATAGCAGCGATAGGAAGATGGCGCATGGATTCTCCTTTAAGAAGGTCACAGGCTAGACAGGCCCGACATTTTTTTCCATCATGGCAGCATAATGAAAATTATTCAAAGGATCACCGCATGACCATCAAAGCTCTTCGCACCCCTGACGAACGCTTTGCCGATATCCCTGATTTTGATTTTCCTGTGCATTATTCGGACAACCTGCCTGGCTATGAAGGTTTGCGCGCGGCGTGGATTGATGTGGGGCCGGAAGGTGCTGACCGGACATTTCTTTGTCTGCACGGAGAGCCAAGTTGGTCTTTTTTATATCGCAAGATGATTCCCCATTTTACGGCAACTGGTTCCCGAGTCGTCTGCCCTGACTTTTTCGGCTTTGGACGCTCTGATAAGCCAACCGAGCTCGAGACCTATACATTTGATTTTCACCGCAATCATATATTGGCGTTGGTTGAACGACTGGATCTTACGAACATTACGTTGGTGGTGCAGGATTGGGGAGGGCTGATTGGACTTACACTTCCTGTGGATCACAGGTTTCGGGATCGACTGTCGCGGCTCATCATCATGAATACGGCGCTTGGTTTGGGCACAGGAGCAGGCAAGGGGTTTGATGACTGGAAAAACTATGCGCTGACCGTTCCTGATTTCAATGCCGGTGAGATTATCGCTCGCGGGACGGCGGGAATGAACGAAGCGGAGACGGCGGCATATAACGCGCCTTATCCCGATCCAAGCTATCAGGCCGGCGCACGTAAATTCCCTGCTCTTGTACCGGTAGATCCGGATATGGACGGCGTTGAGGTCAGCAAAAAAGCCGCTGCATTCTGGAGCGGTGAGTGGTCAGGGGACAGCTTTATGGCAATTGGTGGTTCAGACCCGGTATTAGGACCGCCAACGATGAAAATGATGCACGGCCTGATCAAAGGGTGTCCAGAGCCTCTAACGATCGACGAGGCGGGACATTTCGTTCAGGAGTGGGGCGATATTGTCGCGCCCGCGGCGCTGCGATCATTCGGCGATATTTGACCCGCCCCAAAGGAGTTGGTTGAAGCAAGTCAAAAACTGCAATCGTCTAGGCAGCCATTGCGGTCTTGCTGAAACGTTCCGTGAATCTAGGAGACATGGGTTGGCTGGCAACCATCGCTAGCGGCAAAGCCGTTTCACAATGCGCACATTCAGCACTGAATCGGCCTACATACCAGTGTGATTTACCACAGCCTGGACAGCGATTTACAATGTCCAGATGATAGGATGGCTGATAGCCGCGCTGAATATCCTGTGCGTTTGCCGCTGACTCGGCGCCAGAGGGATAGTTAACGGATGATCTTGGGGATAAATACATCTTTCTTCCTTCTCTTGGTTGCAAAATACGCAAACTAACTAATCACGTTTTACCAGTTAATAGCCGATGAACCGTTTATTTCGGTAGATGAAATGATAGGTTTCTGTGCGATTTTAGATAGTATATTTCCGCCAACACGGCGTGATCACGCGCACATAGTCATGCAACATATTCATATATCCGGATAATTTTTTTTACTTTTGGTTAAGCACCGAAGTTAAAATCTACGCCTTTCTTTCTGACTCGATTTTTTTCCAGGCCAGTTGGGCAAATTCGCACATTAATGGCCGTGTATCTCGTGGGTCGATAATATCTTCGACGCTGAACTGTTCCGCTGTTCGAAACGGGGACGTGACTTGATTTAGCTTTGCCTTGATTTCTTCCAGCCGCGCCGCCGGATCTGCCGATGCTTCGATGTCCGCTTTATACGCAACTTCCAATCCGCCTGCGATGGGCAGGGAGCCCCAATCCCCCGACGGCCAAGCGAAGCGATACTGAAAATTTTCGGCGTTGCTCATTGCGCTTCCGGCAATGCCATAGGCCCGCCTGACAATCACGCTCGCCCACGGCACCTTTGCCTTATACACCGCATTCATGGCCTGTACGCCGTATCTGATGGTGCCGGTGCGTTCGGCATCCTCACCAATCATAAAGCCCGGATTGTCCACCAGATGCACCACCGGCAGATGAAACTGATCCGCCAGTTTGGCAAATCGCTCTACTTTTTCAGAGGATTTCGCTTCCCATGATCCGCCCAGAAAGCTGGGATCATTGGCAAGCACCGCCACTGGCCAGCCATCTAGCCGGGCAAAAGCGGTGATCGCCGCTCTGCCCCATCTTTTGCCCATTTCAAAAACGCTGCCATGATCGAACACGCTGTCGATCACTTTGCGCATCGAATAGACTTGTTTGTCATCCCGCGGCACAGTTGAGAGCAGGCTTTCGTCGCGGCGATCTGGCGGGTCGATATTCTGTACCCGGGTGGCTGTTTCGTTCACATTGCTTGGCAGATAGGACAGGAATTTGCGCGCGGTCGCAAATGCTTCCGCTTCGCTCGCAACTTCCTCGTCCACCACACCATTTGTCGCGTGAATGTCCGATCCTCCCAATTCTTCTTTGGTCAATATGTCCCCAATCGCGGCGGCGACGGCCGGGCCAGCAGCGAATATCTGCGACAAGCCGCGAACCATGATGGAGTAATGGCTCGCGACCGTTCGCGCTGCGCCCATCCCGGCTGTGGGTCCTAGCGCCAGTGCAACGACGGGAACTGTTTCCTGGTTCTTGATAATATCTTCCCAGCCCGGAACAGCAGGAACATAGGTAAAGCCCATATCCTCAAGGCTTTTGACAGAACCCCCTCCGCCTGTACCATCGATCATGCGGATCATCGGAATACCCAGGCTGTGGGCCATTTTTTCGCACTGGGTAAACTTCCTGTGCAGGGCCGCATCGGCGGCACCGCCGCGCACTGTGAAATCATCCGCAGAGGCGACCACCGGGCGGCCCTCTATATTGGCGCGGCCAAAGATCAAATTACTTGGCGCAAAATCCTCAAACTCAGCTTTGTCATTATACATTCCTCGTCCAGCGATCTTGCCAATCTCGCGGAATGATCCTTCATCAACAATGCCGGCAATACGCTGCCGCGCATCCAGTTTTCCGCGCCCATGCTGGCGAGAGACTTTTTCCCCTCCGCCCATTTTTTCGGCAAGGCGCCGGCGTTCAGCAAGTTCTTCAAGTTCCGGTTTCCAGGTCATGCCTATTCGCTCCTGATCGGGGTGACAGTCTTACGGATAATCTCATTTTCCTCATATGCACAGGCTAGTGGAATCCATCCGTTTAGGACAGCGTGATTTGCAGATATCGTCCTACTCATGCTGATCAATTCCATGGAACATATGGGAAAAGCCAGTTTGGTTTTACTAACATTAATGTATATAAACACTCATCAGGAGGGATGATCGTGGAAAAAGCACTGGGGATATTACTCAAATTGCTGCCGCTGATATTTGCCTTTGGCTTTTTGGTGCCGGTGATTGCCGCCGGTATGCAGGCTATTGGCTGGACGCCTCCCTTTGGATTTTCGGCTTTAACATTCGCGCTTGTTGTTGGCGGGGGATGGGGGTTGTTTGCGCAGATCACGGGGCGTTGGGTATGAAGGTGGCGATATGAACGCGCACGGCTCCGATATCCTGCCTGCTAATCTATCGGGTTTGTCCAGCGCCGAACTCCGCAAGTTGGAAAACAAGATCGCGCGTAAACATAGCGGTATGTTTCCCTGGCTGATGGTAATCTGGGCTTTTGGAAATCTCTTCTTTTGGCTGTCGCTTTGGCCGCTGGTGATTCTCGAAGTGATCCCGATGTGGCTCGGGTTCATCCTCGCCACAATCAGCCTGTCTCTGGTTTACTTGCCAACCCATGATGCGCAGCATGATATTATTGGGCGTCCGGGTACCAGATGGCGGTGGGGCTCAACGAGCTGCTTGGTCATGCGACCTCTTGGATGATTGTCAGCCCATTTAACGTGTTCCGCGAAACCCATCTGGAACATCATAAACATACCAATGATCCTGAACTGGACCCGGACTATGCTTCAACAGCGCCAGGTCCATGGGCGGCCATCTGGTACTCCATTCGTGAACGACAGCCATCGGGCCGGCGTGGCGGTGACTATATGAAAACGCTGGAGCGTCTGGGACGCCGGGATTTGATCCTGCTCGCTATCGCCTATCAACTGATTTTCTTTGCGATCCTGTTCACGCTGGCGTGGAGCGGTTTTGCGTTGGAGGCCTTTTTCCTATGGTGGTTACCCTATCATATCGCGATGACCTATTTGATGTTTTTCCTGTCATGGGCGCCGCATCATCCGGGTGATAATCAACAGCGCTATGGCAATACACGCAGCTGGAAATCGGCAGTCGGCAATATCGGTTCCATGGGGATGCAATTTCACACGGTGCATCACCTGCACCCCTATATCCCGCTCGACCGGACACCATCCGCCTATCGCGAAATGCGGCCAATATTGGAGGCACGGGGGTGTGAGTTGGGAGGAAGGTGAGCGAAACTCACTCCTCATCCCCATAAATCGCGACGCTTTTCTCGCCATCGCTATTGGCCCGGCCGCGGTACATGCCGGGGGTGTTGAAGCTATAGATTGTCTGTCCCCAGGGTGTAGCGAGGATGATACCGCCGGTCCCGCCCAAATCGCCAAGTTCTGACATCACATCATCGGCGATGCTCTGCACCTGCTCGGCGCGGGGCAGACGCACCGGCTGGCACTCTGCATAGCCGCCGCCATCACCGCCAATGTCCTCGACAAATTCGCATGCCGGTTTCGGCGGACGCAGCCGCGTGCAAATTTCATGTGCGACGCCTAGCCGGATAAAATATTCACCAGATCCCGTCGCACTGATCGCGCAGCTGCGGTTGTCGGCATAAGTGCCTGCGCCAATCACGGGACTATCGCCAATCCGTCCCCAGCGTTTTCCGGTCATGCCGCCGGTGGACGTGCCCGCCGCCATATTGCCGTCATTGTCCATGGCCACGGCGCCGACCGTTCCAAATTTATAGTCGGCGTCTGCCGCGCTGACTTCCTTGGCCAAGACCCGTTCAATCTGGCGCAATCGGCGCGGGGTGGAGAAGTAACTTGGGTCAACCTGTTCCAATCCCTGTTCGCGGCTGAATTGGTCTGCACCTTTTCCGGAGAGCATGACATGGGGGCTGTTGTCCTTGACCGCGCGCGCCAACAATATCGGGTTTTTCGTGGTCGTGACCCCGGCTGCCGCCCCGGCCGAAAGGTCGCTGCCATCCATGATACTGCTGTCCAGTTCGTTGGTTTTGTCCCACGTGAAAACCGCACCTTTGCCGGCATTAAAGTTGGGATCATTCTCCAGCAGGATAATCGTCGCGGTGATCGCATCCATCGCGCTCCCCCCTTGATGCAGGATTTCGGACCCTTTTTCCAACGCCTTTGAGAGCGCAGCCCGGATCTCGGCGTCTTTCTCTGCGGTCAGATTCTCGCGCTCGATTGTTCCTGCCCCGCCATGTATTGCGATGGACCATCGGCCTTGGTCTTCTCGTTGCTCCGCATAGGCGGGCGATGACGGCAGCGAACAGAAAATGGCAAGCCCAAATATGCGAAGCAAATTGCCGATCATCCCGATTTTCTCCCATTAGAATGTCAACGCAGCCTCCGCCCCGTTAACTTATGATTTACCATAACGGCATAAGCCCCGGTTTATCAATATATTGATCGGCGAGAAGGCATCGGAAAATGGGGTTTTTGGACAGGCATATCAGCAATAATATGCTCCGCGCGCCCTTTGTTTGGCGTTCACCGGACATTCCCGAAGATATCCGTCCTGCGATAGAGAAAATGCAAGTGGCCCGCGCGTTCGCGCATGTGCCAATGATTTATGCCGTTGCGATTATCAACATGGCGCTGGTGATGTTGCTCTGTGCCCATGAAGGGGTGGAATGGAGATATTTCAGCTGGATGGGCGTCCTTGTTCTGGTCTCTGCGATACGCGCGTTTCTTTGGGTTCGTCAGAAAAACAGCCCCTATGCTGATGTAGAACCTTCAAAGCTGTTACGCAATCTGACCTTTGTTGCGGTGGGCATCATCGCCTTTCTAAGCTTCTGGTCGGTATTCGCGATCACCACGGAGATATTTGGCAATTTAATTTTCTTGTCGGTGTCACTGGTATTCGGGTCGACATGTATCGCCCATTGCCTTGCCTGTATCCGCAAAGCTGCGGTGGCGACTTTGCTGGTTGGCATACTTCCCTCGGCCACGATGCTGCTCATCACCGGCGGTATGGAAGAGACCATCATGGGCATCAGCATGATGACCGTTACCATGCTCATGGTGCGCTTCATCATCGACAGCTACAACCAGACGATATCAAGCTTGATCATGGAGCGGCAGATATGGGACCAGGCACATAGCGACATCCTGACCGGTCTGGCCAATCGGCGTGCGATGATGGCCATGCTGAGCAGTGCCGAAGAAAACTACCAGAATAATGGCAAACGCTATGCTGTGGGACTTCTCGATCTGGATGGTTTTAAACAGATTAACGACACATTGGGCCATGATGTGGGCGACCGGTTGCTTCAGGTCGTGGCCAAGCGGCTGTCGCATAATACGCAGTCCAATGAGCATGTCGCAAGGCTGGGCGGTGATGAGTTTCTGATCCTAGTGAATATGGGTGATGAGGTGCAAGATTTGGATGCGCGGATGGCGAGTTTCTTGACGGTGCTCGCCGCGCCCGAGGAAGTAAATGGGCATATTTTGCGCCCCGCCGCCAGCATGGGCTTTGCGGAACGCAGCGACGATATTGCGGATGTGAAATCAATCTTGAAGGCCGCGGATGACGCGCTTTACGAGATGAAACGTGAGCAGAAAGCCGACAAAAGCGAAAACGCAACGGCCAGTGATCAAGCCGCTTGAAGCTATTCGCTTAACATAGACGCGGATCAGACCTATATAGCGACCAAGCCGCTGATAGTTTAGGACCATAATGACCGCTGATAATCCCTCACTTCGTCCCTGGCGCGATATTGAACGTCGCAAGAGCCGCCAAATCATGGTGGGTGATGTCGCCGTGGGCGGTGATGCGCCGATTACCGTACAGACCATGACGAACACGCTGACCAGCGATGCAAAGGCGACGATTGATCAGATCCGTCGCTGCGAAGATGCTGGTGTCGATATTATCCGTGTATCCTGTCCGGATGTAGAGAGCACGGCCGCGCTGAAACAGATTGTCCGGGCCAGTCAGGTGCCAATTGTCGCGGATATCCATTTTCACTATAAACGCGGGATTGAAGCAGCGGAGGCAGGCGCGGCATGCTTGCGAATTAACCCCGGGAATATCGGTTCCTCTGAGCGCGTGAAGGAAGTGGTCGACGCGGCGAAAGCCAATGGCTGTGCGATCCGGATAGGCGTTAACGCCGGATCCCTCGAAAAAGACTTGCTCGAAAAATATGGAGAGCCCTGTCCCGAAGCTCTGGTCGAAAGTGCACTCGATCATATCAAGCTGTTACAGGATCACGATTTTCACGAATATAAGGTGGCGGTGAAGGCGAGTGACGTCTTTTTGGCTGTCGCGGCCTATGCACAGCTTGCTGATGCCGTCGATTGCCCGCTCCATGTTGGTATTACCGAAGCTGGCGGCTTGATCGGCGGAACGGTGAAATCATCTATCGGGATCGGCAACCTGCTGTGGGCGGGGATTGGCGATACCATCCGCGTCAGCCTGTCCGCTGAACCCGAAGAAGAAGTGCGGGTAGGTTACGAGATGCTGAAAGCATTGGGGTTAAGGACGCGCGGCGTCCGGGTTGTGTCCTGCCCGTCATGCGCGCGGCAGGGCTTCGACGTGATCCGTACCGTCCAAACTCTCGAAGAGCGCCTGCAACATATCCGCACGCCTCTGTCGCTTTCCGTATTGGGCTGTGTCGTCAACGGCCCCGGCGAGGCACGCGAAACCGATATCGGCATAACCGGCGGCGGCAAGGGCAAGCATATGGTCTACCTATCCGGCGTCACCAATCACCATGTTGAAGATGGCGATATGGTCGATCATATTGTGAAGCTGGTCGAGGCAAAGGCGGCAGAGATTGAGAGTGGGGCGGAGCAAGAGACGGCGGCATGACGATAGCATTGATTTTGCTGATGACCGTGAATTTGGCGGCTGCCGAAATCGCTGAGGACCCTGTCTATCGGGAAAAGATGCCGGAAATGATGGAAGCGTGCCTTGAGGCCGCAGTGGACCAAGAACGCGTTACGCAAACCGACACGGATCACAAATATATCTGTGATGGTCATCCGGCAGAAGAGTTATGGCAGTTTCTTGAAGCTGCTAACATTCCGTCCTACGAGCAGCAAGCGGATGCCGGAACGTGGTTGTCGAGAGAATTCCCACTTGGGGGATGCTTCAAACTGCTTAGCAACGATGATGGCAGCGATGCCAACGGTCTCTCATGCACGCTTTGGATTCCAAGACTTCTGGAAAAGCCCGAATAGAGGTGAGCAATGATTGTGGCAGAGTATCGGTGGGAATGGTAACCAGACGGTGGCTTCGATTGAAGGCTTTCTTGGCAATAGCTGGCTGGCGCGGCAATTGCTGGTCGATGAGACACTGGCGACCAATCTAATGACCCACGCCATTCAAGAAATGGGATATTTGAGTGAGTTTCTGTCGGAGCTTTATGTGCGGGAAACTGCAGTTCCTGAAATAGTCGCGAATGAGGAAATTGAGGAATGATCCG
>CALKXX010000166.1 GCA_938003725.1 uncultured Sphingomonadaceae bacterium
TGTCGGCGGTCTATGGCAGCACAATGATGGTGTTCATGGATGACGAGAGCGAGGGTTATGCGGAGACCAGAGGTTTTTTGGCGCGGCGGATCGAAAACGTCATGCAGTTTGAGAAGGCCAAAGCCAAATTCACCAATCCCGGTGGAGAACGGTTCAGCATGGCCCGATTCATAGGCCGGCTGCGCTATCGCGGAGCGTGATGAGGGTAGGGTGCAGGAGCCAGAATAAAAGACTCGCCAACCAGTATCAATATTGATAATCAGTCGCAATTGCCAAACAAACCAATTTCCGGCGGATAATGACTGCAACGACCCTCGACCAACTGAAGCTAAGGCAAAGCGCTGAGATCGTTACGATTGATTGGTCGTCCATGTCTGATGCAGAGGGCGCACGTCTGCGGGCGCTGGGTCTTGATGAGGGTATTTTCGTTGAAAAACTGCACAAGGGGATGTTCGGGTCCAACGATCCGATTGCGTTGAAAGTCGGCCGGATGATGATTGCCGTCCGCAAGTCCCATGCAATGGCCATCACAATAGATTCGGTTCAGGCCGCCGTATAGCGCATGACCGAAATGACTCCCCTTATTGCTCTGGCGGGCAACCCCAATGCGGGGAAAAGTGCACTGTTCAATGCGCTCACCGGTGCGCGTCAGAAAATTGCCAATTATCCCGGGGTAACCGTCGAGCGGAAATCGGGTCATTTTGCGTTGCCGGATGGACGACCTGCGGAACTGATTGACCTGCCCGGCAGTTATAGCCTGGATCCCGGCAGTCCGGACGAAGAAGTCACGCGCAACGTGATAACCGGACAGTTTAATGCAGAGCGAAACCTGGATGCCATCGTGATCGTGCTGGATGCGGCCAATCTGGATAACCATTTGCGTTTTGCTTTAGAAGTAATTGCGCTGGGACGCCCCGTTGTGGTCGCCCTCAATATGATGGATTTGGCAGAACGGGACGGGCTGACGCTGGACCCGGCAAAATTGCAGGACGCTCTCGGCGTTCCGGTGGTTCCAACCGTTGCGGTTCGGCGCAAGGGACTAGATGATCTGAAAGCAGCGCTTGATGGACAGCTGTCTCGCCCTTCCAACACGCAAAATGTAATTGTTCCGCAAGAATGGGACCACGGCCTGCGTAAACAGGCACAGAAAATCGCGGCACAGGCAATTGTGTCGGAGACTGCTGGGAAACGCTGGTCGGAACGCGCCGATGCGCTGTTCCTGCATCCGATTGCTGGACCGTTTATTTTGTTGAGTATCCTCTTCGTTATGTTTCAGGCGGTGTTTGCATGGTCGGAAGCGCCGATTGGTTGGATAGAGGGAGCAACCGAATGGGTGGCCGCCGGGGTAGAGGCCAATATGCCGTCGGGCTTCCTGCGTGATTTCCTGATCGAAGGGGCGATTGCCGGCGTGGGTTCGGTGGTTGTATTTTTGCCGCAAATTCTGATCCTTTTCCTGTTCATCCTGTTGCTGGAAGCAAGCGGCTATATGACCCGCGCTGCCTATATCATGGACCGGTTGATGGCTGGAGTTGGCCTATCAGGCCGCAGCTTCATTCCGCTGCTTTCCTCGTTTGCCTGCGCGATTCCGGGGATTATGGCGACGCGCAGCATCTCTGACCATAATGACCGGCTGACGACAATATTGATTGCGCCGCTGATGACGTGCGCCGCGCGGCTCCCGGTATATGCTATCATCATTGGCGCATTCATTCCCAACACCAACGTTGGCGGGGGCGTTGGTCTGCAAGGGTTGGTGCTTTTCGGACTTTATATTTTCGGCATCGTTGGCGCGATGCTGGCCGCGTTGATCCTGCGGCGCACGGTCACCGCTGGTCCAAATGCAGGCTTTCTTATGGAAATGCCGAAATATCAACTGCCGCGGATCAAGGATATTTTTCTGGGCCTTTGGCAACGGGCAGTGGTGTTTTTGCGCCGGGCAGGGACGATCATCTTCGCAGCGACAGTGGTGCTCTGGCTCTTGCTTACCTTTCCAAAAGTACCGTTGGATAGCCCGATGAGCCAGGTGGACTATAGCGCCGCTGGACGGATTACGAACGTGATTGCACCGATTGTCAAACCTATTGGATTTGATCGTGATATTGCGCTGGCACTGATTCCGGCTATGGCCGCTCGCGAAGTGGCGGTGGCAGCGCTCGCGACCACATATGCAATAGATGCACCGGACGAAGAAACAGAAGCCAAGTCTCTGACCGAGCGGTTGCAAAGCAAATGGTCGTTGCCGACGGCGCTGGCCTTCCTCGCCTGGTTTGTTTTTGCGCCGCAATGCATCTCGACTATCGCGGTTACTCGGCGCGAAACTAACGGGTGGAAATGGCCAATGTTCATGCTCGGCTATCTTTTTGCGCTCGCCTATGCCGCGGCTGGCATTACATATTGGAGCGCCGTCGCGCTTGGCCTTTAAAGTCCACTTTGATTGCTAAGATGCCGGGGCTATAGAGGTTTCAAGAATCGAAAATCACTTGAGGAAATGAATAATGGCAGGCGGCATCAACAAAGTCATCATCGTGGGCAATCTGGGCAAAGACCCCGAAGTGCGTACGTTTAATAATGGCGGCAAAGTTTGTAATTTCAGCGTCGCGACATCCGAGAGCTGGAAAGATCGCCAGACTGGCGAGAAAAAAGAAAAGACCGAGTGGCACAATATCTCGATCTATAATGAAGGCCTAGCCGGCGTTGCCGAAAAATATCTGCGCAAGGGCAGCAAAGTTTATCTCGAAGGCAAGTTGCAGACGCGCAAGTGGCAGGACCAATCCGGCAATGACCGCTATTCCACCGATGTCGTGCTACAGGGTTTTGACGCCAAAATGGAAATGCTAGACAGCCGCGGCGGTGGCGGTGGAGGCCAGGGCGGCGGTAATGACGGCTGGGGCGGAGGAAGCTCTGGCGGCGGTCAAGGCGGCGGCGGTTCCAACGACGGTTGGGGCAATACCGGCAGCGGTGGTTCTGGCGGCGGATCAGGTGGTCAGGGCGGCGGTGCCTTTGACAGCGATCTGGATGATGACGTTCCGTTTTAGGGAATGGATCGGCTGGTTTTCTTGTTCGCTACATCGCGATAACGGGCAATAACTTGGGCCAAAATTGATATAATAGAGCGAAGCGGCGGGCCACAATCTTGCTTGATCGTAAGTCTATGTTCTGATTTATCTGCACTTATGAATAATGAGGACCGCCATTCTCTTTGGGAAGAATATTGTGCCGCTAAAGGCATTGATGCTCCCTGTCCGCCGACTGATCAATTTGGGGACACTCCCGAATTGGCGGATGAACTGGTCCGACTGGTGTTGCAGGGGCAAAAGCGAGCAACCTGTGAACTGAAAATATGGTTCGATAGCCGGGCGATTGCGTTACCGGCGATTGGCGATCAATGGATCATAGCTGATGGTTCAGGCGCAGAGAAATGTATCATTGAGACCACCCAAGTAGACCTGTGCTCTGTGCGGCAAGTCGATGAAGCTTTTGCGTGGGACGAGGGGGAAGGCGACCGATCACTTGCCTTCTGGCGTGATGCACATGATGCCTATTACAAACGTCAAGCAGCGCTGGACGGCTTTGAATATTCCAATGAGATGATTTGTGTATGCGAACGCTTCAAGTTGATCTGGCCTTCCTAAATATCAAACTGAATTACGAAGCCTAGTGAGTGGCCGTTATATTGTGATAGGCGACGTTGGGATATATGGATTTGAAGAGTCGTTGAGGCAGCCTCTCGTTGCGGAATGCGTGAGCGTTCCGAACGGTCAACCCTCGCGAAGGTGGGAGTCTGTTAGGAGAGTGTTATCCGGGATATTTGGGACAGGCATCAAGGAAATATCCTCGCCGCTTTGACCGTGGTGGTGCTGTTTGCCATTCCGGTCATCGCTCTATTGTGGATGACCGCAGTTCCCGGAACATCATTCAATGGAAATTTGCCCAAACTCACGGCCACGGAAAGGATCCTGACAGAAAACCTCGCCGACCATGTGGCAGTGTTCGGGGCGAAACCAAACAACATTCAGCATTTTGCCGAACTTGAAAAAACCGCGACTTATATTGAAAGTCAACTGTCAGCCTTAGGCTACAAGGTGAACTCGCAACCTTTCGCCGTTGGTAAGACTGAAGTTCGCAATATGGATGTGGTTGTTAGTCCCAAAAGCAAAGATGCTCCCACGCTAGTTATTGGAGCACATTACGATAGCTTCGAAAAAGCACCGGGAGCCAACGATAATGGCAGCGGATCGGCAGCTGTTCTGGTGCTTGCCAAGTTATTGAAAGGCCTGGATGGCGAAAGCGAATTGCGAATTCGACTGGCATTTTTCGTGAATGAGGAGCCTCCCTATTTTAAGACCGAATATATGGGCAGTGCGGTCTATGCCAATGCATTGGATAAAACTGATGAAGAAATAATCGGTATGCTCTCGTTGGAAACGATGGGGTATTTCAGCGATAATTCAAACAGTCAGAAGTTTCCCTTCCCTCTGGGCGCCTTCTATCCAAGCAAGGGGAATTTCATTGCATTTGTTGGTGACAGTTCGGCACGTTCATTTGTCAGATCAATGATGAAAGAA
>CALKXX010000167.1 GCA_938003725.1 uncultured Sphingomonadaceae bacterium
CTTTGCAGTGGACGTAGATACCGGCAGCTATTCCAATGTTCGCCGCTTTCTCAATGAGGGCCAAATGCCCCCACAAGCCGCAGTGCGCACCGAAGAAATGATCAACTATTTTCGCTATAATTATCCCCGGCCAACCAGCCGGGAAGCGCCATTTAGCGTGACGACAGACATTTCCACGACGCCGTGGAATGATGCAAGCCGGCTGCTGCGTGTTGGGCTGCGCGGTTATGATGTGGATAGCAGTGAACGTCCGCGCGCCAATCTGGTATTCCTGGTCGATGTATCCGGTTCAATGGGCAGCCGGGACAAATTGCCTTTGGTCAAATCGACGCTGCTAGGCCTAACCAATCAACTGCGTAAGGACGACAAGGTTTCCATCGTCGTTTATGCAGGTGCAGTTGGTGTTTTACTGCAACCCACTTCCAACAAGGACTATATCCGGGAAGCTGTGGAATGCATGAACAGCGGCGGCGGCACAGCGGGCGGACATGCCTTGAAAATTGCCTATCAAACCGCCCGTTCAAATTATGATGCGAACGCGATCAACCGGATCATTATGACCACCGATGGCGATTTTAATGTCGGCACATCCGGTACTAAAGAACTGAAGGACATGGTCGCGAAACAACGCGAATCCGGTGTCACGCTGACCATGCTTGGCTATGGTCGCGGTAATATTCGCGATGAACTCATGGAGGGTATCGCCAATGTCGGTAACGGGAACTACGCCTATATCGACAGCGCGATGGAAGCAAAGAAAGTGCTTGGTGACGAGTTAAGCTCGACGTTGTTCACGATTGCCAAAGACGTGAAAATTCAAATCGAATTTAACCCGGCGCATGTGAAAGAATATCGCCTGATCGGCTATGAAAACCGCCTGCTCGCCGAAGAGGATTTTGACAATGACAAAGTTGACGCCGGGGACATTGGTGCAGGGCATCAGGTAACGGCGCTTTATGAAATCATGCCCGCACGCGCCGATGGGTGGCTACCCGAACGGCGATACCCCGCCAATCGTGTGGTAGACTGGCAACCAGATTTTAACGGCGAAATGGCCAATGTGAAGCTACGCTACAAGCTACCCAAAGGCATAAAGTCCCGATTGATCACACGTCAGATCGAGGCCGAAGACCTGCACAAAGCGGCTCAGCCGCAGGGTGACATGGCCTTTGCCATCGCTGTTGCAGCATTTGGTCAAAAGTTGCGCGGCGACAAATATCTCGGCGACTATGGGTTTGGAAAGATCAATAATCTGTCCGGAAATGGCGGAGATTATTGGCGCGAGGAATTTCGCAAGTTAAGCGATCTGGCTTCCAGTCAATCCTCTAGTTGATTCGCCAACCCGTAAAATCAACTTTCCATTAACCATATCTGCTAAGTATTTGTCTCGAATAGGGACATATTTAGGTCAACTGGCCCGGTTTTGAGCTATTGGCCAACGTCGCTGAACTGGACTCATCGCGCATTTTCCTCCATTTTAGGGGCGCACCAAGAATATTGTGCGCAATATAAGTTCAGAAGGTACGACTATGGATGTTGGGGGTAAAATTTTAACCGGAGCAGCGGCGACCGCGCTCATGGCGCTTGTCGGCCATATTGCCACTGGTGATAGCTTCATCGCGGAACTGGAAAACACGGCGAAGACCGAGTTGACCGCACAAGGTCATGAGGGTGTGACCGTTTCCCTAGGCCGGAGCCCACTTTCCAGAACAGCTGTGTTAGACGGCGATATTACCGATGAAGCGAAAGTAGAAGCGGCTGATGCTGTGCGCGCTATTGCTGGTATCTCCGGCGTGAAATGGGCTGGAGATGAACCAGTTGTTGCGAACGCTTCCCAGGGCGCGACGGGCGGCGGCCTTGATCCCGTGACGCAAGCCAAAATTGCAGATTGCCAGGGCGGCGTGGACAAATCTGTTGAGGGCAAGAAATTGTCTTTCAAATCGGGTAGCGCTTATATCTCTCCCGCTTCGAACAAATTGCTGGACAAAATCTCAGCCGCTCTAAAACCGTGCTCGGGACTTGCCATCGCGGTTGGCGGACATACCGATAACAATGGCGATGCACAGGTAAACCGAATATTGTCACAGGAACGCGCAGACCGGGTTCGTCAAGGGTTGATCGACCGGGGGATTGCCGCAAACCTGGTCACGGCGAAAGGCTTTGGCGCTGCACAACCGCTTGCCCAAGGGGGCGGTGCTGCTGCCGATGCCCAAAATCGCCGGATCGAATTCAAAGTGCAAGCAGCAACAGCGACTGGTGATGCATCAGCGCAACAGGGGGAATGAACATGCCACTATTGATCGAAAACCTGTTGCTCCTGATGCTGACTTTTGCAATTGGCCTTGGAATTGGCTGGCTCATCTGGGGCCGTGATAGCGAAGAGATTTAACCGGAATGCGGCAGATGCCGTACCTGAATATCCGGAACAAGAATGAACATGGGGAATTGACGAAATGATAACGCTGGTGTCTGCAAATTGGCTGCTATTTCTGATCGCGCTGCTAATCGGCGTTGCGACCGCATTCTGGGCTTGGGCGGCCTCCGGTAAAGAATCGACTTCGTCGGATCGTTTTGACGCCAATGATGGTTTGCTGGACAAAGCCGGGGAAGCGGTTCCGCCTGCGGAACCTGTCGCAGTACCCAGTCCCACCCCTGCGCCCGCTGCCGCGCCGGCAGCATCCATGGCAGCCGCAGCGGCAGCTGCGAAAGCCGCAAAAGTAAGAGAAACTCCTGCCCCGACGCCTCGGCCACGCAAAAAACCTGTGAAGGCGGAACCGGTTGCTCCGCCTCCGGCTGGCAAACCCAAAATTGCGCCTGCAAAGGGTTCTCCAGACAACCTGCGCCTGATCAAGGGTGTTGGGCCAAAGCTGAATAGTTTGCTCAACAATTTGGGCATAACCCGCTTTGATCAAATAGCGACCTGGAAGGCCGAAGATATTGCCGAAGTCGATCAATATCTAGAGAGCTTTAGCGGACGAATAACCCGGGATGGCTGGATCGATCAGGCGAAATATCTCGCCAAGGACGATATTGACGGGTTTGAAAAGAAATACGGCAAACTCTAAGCGGTCGCCCATCGCGCGCGCATTTAATCTGGTGAAGGGCTTGCCGCGCGGACGATCAGCTTGTCGATCTTGCGGCCGTCCATGTCGATAATCTCAAATTTCCAATCTTGATCTTCGAATATTTCGCCTTCTTTGGGCAGGCGGCGTAGTTGGGCTAGTGCATGACCGGCAACGGTCGCATAATCCCGGTCGTCCGGTAACTTCATACCCAGGCGATCTGCCAAAGCATCCATCGACATCGCACCGGATACCAGCAAGCTACCGTCGGCCCGCTCAATCAAGCTCCGCTGTGTCTTTTCATCCTGATCGGAAACAAATTCGCCGGCAATCGAACTGAGCAGATCGTTCGGGGTGACGATGCCTTCAAAATGACCATATTCGTCATGTACCAGGATCATCGGGACCTCTGCTTCTCGCAATATGTCCAACGCATCTAGCGCGTCCAGTTGATCGGGTACCTTTTCCAGCGGACGCATCAACTTCTTTAGATCAAGCGGTGATCCACCAAATTGTGCGGCCACAATATCGCGCGCCTGAACGACGCCGCGTATCTCGTCCACCGATCCCTCGGCCACCGGCAACCGGCTGTGCGGCGATTCGATCAGCATCGCGTGGATCTCAGTCGTCGTCGCATTAATATCGAGCCAATCAACCTCTGTCCGCGGTGTCATCACCTCGCGGATAGGGCGATCCGCCATGCGTACAACGCCCGCAATAACGGCGCGTTCATGCTCCTCAATCACCCCGGAACGTGTGGCTTCGGCAAAGACCATTTGCAACTCATCGGCGGTCACATGATTTGCCTTGTTCCTTTTCATGCCAAGCAAGCGAAAGATAATCGCACTGGTCCCATCCAACAACCAAACCAGGGGAGCTGCGATCCGCGCGAGCAAATCCATCGGTTTCGCCATCAGCACCGCTATCTGTTCAGAAGAACGCAGGGCGAATTGCTTTGGCACCAATTCGCCGATGACCAGGGAAGCATAGGTGGTTAGTCCGATGACGAGCGCAAAACCCGCGCTGACGGCCAATTCGCTATCCATACCCAGTGCCGCCAGTCGCTCCGCTACCGGCCCGCCAAGGCTGGCGCCCGAGAACGCTCCTGCAATTATCCCGATAAGCGTGATTCCAATCTGTACAGTCGACAGGAATTTTCCGGGATCAGACGCTAGCCGCAGCGCCGTTTTCGCACCTTTGCTACCTTGATCGGCCAGAGAATGTAATTGTGCCTTACGCGCCGAAACAATCGCAAGCTCTGACATTGCAAAAACGCCATTGAGCAGGATTAGAGCGACGAGGAGTGCGACGTCAAACCAGGGAAAAGGTGTCATATTGTCCAGTAGATAAGGCGGTTGGATTGGGATGCTACCCAAAACGTCCTATAGCCGCATGTTTTACAAAATATCAAATTTGTCGTCATTTTCCGTTCATCAGCGCAGGTTCATCCCGTCCATGGTTAATGGAAACCAATCGTTTGACCAAGGGTAATGGTTTCGAGCGAAGAAAAAAGAACAAAATGAGGGAAACAGATATGCGGATGAACAAAATCGTAATTTCAGCCTTGTCGTTGAGCGCTTTGAGCATAACAAGCGGCTGCGTCACCAATCCGGAAACCGGAAATCGAACCGTTTCAAAAGCCGCTATTGGCGGCGTCGGCGGTGTCGTCGGCGGGTATCTGCTCGGGGATATTCTGGGCGGACGCAATGACCGAACGGCAAAGATTGTTGGTGCCGGACTGGGCGGTCTGGCTGGTGCAGGCATCGGTTATTATATGGATGAGCAGGAAAAGAAACTGCGGGAACAAACGGCCGGAACGGGCATTGAGGTCACTCGCGAAGGTGACAACCTGATCCTCAACATGCCATCAAATGTCACTTTTGCAGTGGATAGCAGCGCCATAGATCCGGAATTTCAAACCACTTTAGGCAGCGTCGCCAATACACTTTCGCAATATGAAAAAAGCTATGTGGATGTGCTTGGTCACACCGATAGCACCGGAAGTGATCAGTATAATCAAAGCTTGTCCGAACGCAGGGCGGTTTCGGTGTCAAACTTCCTGTCCAATAGCGGCGTTCAGAGTGCACGACTGGCCACAAAAGGCTATGGCGAGAGCCAGCCGATTGCCAGCAACAGCACCGAAGATGGGCGCGCCGCCAATCGCCGGGTTGAACTGAAGATCGTCCCGATCGCGCAAGATGATTTGGATAGCTAATTCAATGCTTGCCTTACGCTTGTAAAATCAGGCATCCCTTGTTCATCGTAACATGGGATGCCTTTTTATGACCGAGCCAAATTTTTCCATCGACCTTACCGGCCGTACCGCCATCGTGACCGGTGCATCTGCGGGATTGGGCCGCCGGTTTGCGACGGTGTTGGCCGCATGCGGGGCAAAGGTCGCCTGTACCGCGCGCCGCAAGGACAAGCTGGACGATCTGGTAGAGGAAATTTCTGCAAGTGGCGGAACTGCCAAAGCTTTTGCATTGGATGTTCGGGATACGGACCAATTGAAGGCCATCGTTCTCACTGTAGCCGATGCGCTTGGCCAACCCGATATATTGGTGAATAATGCCGGTATTGTGGATGCGGAACACGCGACTCGAATGTCAACGGACCTCATCGATGATGTATTCGATACGAACTTGCGCAGCCTATTCATTCTGTCCAACGAGTTTGCGCGCCCATTGATCGGGCAAAAAATGCCCGGACGAATTGTCAATATTGCCTCGATCGCGGCAACCCACTATGGCGGTGGCGGGGCGGCCTTATATTCAATAACCAAAGCCGGTGTAGTCCGCGTGACCGAAACGCTCGCCGTCGAATGGTCAAAATTCAATATCAATGTGAACGGGATAGCGCCTGGCCTCTTTGCTACGGATATGGCCGACGGCATGATTGAGCGGGCGGGTAATTTTTACGAGCATTTCCCCCGCAAACGCGTTGCCAAACCGGAACAGATGGATAGCACCTTGTTGTTCCTGGTGTCCCCCTCTTCCGGTGCCGTTACCGGAACAGTGATCAAAATCGACGATGGTCAGGGACCGCGATAGTTAGACCAAATCACCCATCAGCAATGCCGGCAGGTCACCGCTTTCACCCCGTGCTTCCGCCATAAATTGCGCTTTGAGCGGCGGAATGCGTTGTATCAGTCCAATGCCGAACCGGCGGATTGCGGAAGAGGTTTCTCCCGGAAGTCCGAATAGACGAGTCAATATATCGGTCGCCGCCGAAACCATAAGATTATCCAAGCTGCGCCAGCGATCATAACGCGCCAATATTTGTGCATCACCCAAATCCAATCCGGTTCGCGCGCCATCGACGATACATTCCGTCAGTGCCGCCACGTCGCGCAGACCCAGGTTCAAGCCCTGCCCCGCGATAGGATGAATCCCGTGCCCCGCATCGCCGATCAATGCCATCCGATTTGCGGTCAGATCAGAGCTATGATGAAAGCCCAGCGGATAGGTGGCGCGGGGTGAGAGCATTGCCATTTTGCCGAGAAATCCTCCGGTTTTCTTTGTCAATTCTGCCTCGAACGCGCGTTCACTAATCTTCGCATAAGCAGGGCCGTCTTCACGCGCTACGGTCCAGACAATTGCGGAACGATGCCTGCCCTGCCCATCATCGCGCATGGGCAATATTGCAAATGGTCCGGCGGGATAGAAAATCTCGTAAGCGGTTCCACTATGCGGGTGTTCATGGGCAACAGTGCTGATAATTGCGCTATGCTCATATTGCCATCTGGCCATAGAGATACCGGCATCCTCCCGCATCGCACTTCCGCGGCCATCAGCGGCGATCAGCAGCGGCGCGGACAAATTGCTGTCATTGTCCAGCAGCACAGAAACCAGATGTTCGCCGCGATCATATTCGCTGACCATCGCGGGCATGTGCAGATCAATCTTTCCGTCCGCCTGTGCCGCTTCAAATAATATTCGGCGCATCACGCCATTTTCAACCATCACGCCCAATGGATCATCTTCATCGGGCCGGAAATTCAGTTTTCCGGGTTTCAGTCCGTCATTTATCACGATCTGATTGATCGGACAGCCATTGGGTTCCAACTTGTCGGACAGCCCAATCGCCTCGAACATTTTCCAGCTGGCGCTGTTGATCGCAGACACCCGGCCATCATAACGGCTTTCCAACAGATCATCCGGTTTGGCCCGATCAATAACCGCAACCTTCAGGCCATGCGCAGACAAAGCAAGTGCCTGCGTCAATCCAATCAGGCCAGCGCCCAATATGATGACATCATGTTTCTGACCATATTTATCCAATTTTCGCGCTTTCCGGTGGCTGAAACTGTGATGAGAATAGGCCTGTGGTAGACGTAAAGAAAGAGAAATTCCGATAAATATCACCAAGAAACTTGACGGAGAGTCCCCGATTCGCGCAAAGGGGACGTGGTTAATGCACGTTTCTGGCTGGGGCGATGCAGGGAGCTAAAAATGGCCAGCAAGGCTAAAGAAGCAAACTGGCGCGAGTTGATGCGTCTGAGCTTGCTAAGAAGCGGCGCACTTATCGGCGGCGGCGCACTCGCTTTTGCGTCTATATTCATGGTATTTGCTCTGGTCAGCTATTCCCCTAGCGACCCGTCTTTTAATACTGCTGCCGGTTATGTTGAGCATAACTGGATGGGTATATTCGGATCCTATTCTTCCGACCTGTTCCTCTCCCTGCTCGGTGTGCCGGCCATATTATTCCTGCCGCTCATGTTGATATTTGCCAACCGCTTATGGCGCGACATTCCGCAACCGGAATGGAAGAAACAGCTTATATGGTGCCTTGCCGGAACGCTTCTTGTAGGCACAGCCTTTGCCTTATGGTTTGCCGACAGTCAGGCTGATTTGCCATCTGGCTGGGGCGGTTTGGTCGGCATGCTGTTTGGCAAAGCTTTTTCGTCGCTGTTCACCCTGATTTCTGCCCAATGGGCCGGTGTAATGAGCGGGGTGTTGATTGCTCTTACCCTCACCAGCGGCCTCATCATCGGTTATTTTAGCTTGCAGCTGGATCGACCGCTATTCTCCAAATCACTTTTCAAAATGCCTGAAATGAAGCTCCCCTTCGGCAAGCAGGATGATGGTCTTGTCATAGAGCCGGAGACGGCCACTGCAAAACCCAAAAAATCACCGGCGCCGCGCAAGGAAGTGAAGCCGGATAATCGTCCGCCACCGGAAATTAGTGACCGTGCATTGCCGCCCAAAAAAGCCAGCCTATCGAGCGGCAAACAGGGAGATTTTTTTGGTCCTTATGCGCTGCCGTCCATCGACCTGCTGACACCTGCTGCTGAACAACCCAATAATGTCATCGATAAAGCTGGTCTGGAGCGAAACGCACGTTTGCTGGAATCAGTGCTTGATGACTTTCATGTCAAAGGCACGATCAACGCGGTTCGGCCCGGCCCGGTCGTCACCATGTATGAACTGGAACCCGCCCCCGGTATCAAGGCAAGCCGTGTCATTCAGCTTGCAGAAGATATTGCCAGAAATATGTCCGCACTGTCGGCCCGTGTAGCTGCGATTCCGGGCCGCACCGTCATGGGGATTGAACTGCCCAACAAGAACCGGGAAATGGTGTCGCTGCACGAAATGATCGGCAGCGACAGTTTTCAAGATCAAAGCGGGCAACTGCCCATAATTCTGGGCAAGAACATCTCTGGCGATCCGGTGATTGCCGATCTGGCGCCGATGCCCCATTTGCTGATCGCGGGTACCACCGGTTCGGGTAAGTCAGTGGGCCTCAACTGCATGATCGTGTCCCTGTTGTATCGGATGACACCCGATCAATGCAAAATGATCATGATCGATCCCAAGATGCTGGAACTCAGCACCTATGACGATATCCCGCATCTACTCTCTCCGGTCGTTACGGAACCTACCAAAGCGGTCCGTGCGCTGAAATGGGCAGTGGAGCAGATGGAGGAACGGTACCGGATGATGTCGTCCATCTCGGTCCGCAATCTGGCCAATTATAACGAGAAGGTGAAGGCCGCAAAGGCGAAGGGGCAACCGCTGGGGCGTAAGGTGCAAACTGGATATGACCCGGAAACATCACGTCCGATCTACGAAGAAGAGCAGCTAGACTATGAAGTGTTGCCGCAAATCGTGATTATCGTCGACGAGCTTGCTGACCTGATGATGACCGCGGGCAAAGAGGTTGAATTCCTGATCCAGCGCTTGGCACAAAAAGCACGCGCCGCCGGCATCCACCTTATCATGGCAACACAGCGCCCGTCGGTCGATGTTATTACCGGCGTCATCAAGGCTAACCTGCCCACCCGGATCAGTTTCCACGTCACCTCCAAAATTGACAGCCGCACCATTCTGGGCGAACAAGGTGCAGAGCAACTACTTGGCAAAGGCGATATGCTTTATATGCCCGGCGGCAAGCAATTGACCCGTGTCCATGGGCCGTTCGTGTCCGATGATGAAGTTCGCGTGATAGCGGATCATTGGCGCAGTCAGGGATCACCAGACTATATTCAGGCCGTGACCGAAGAACCCGAGGATGGCAGCTACGCCCTAGATGGCGCAGACCTGTCCGACAGCAAGGAAGACCGGCAATATGCACAAGCCTGTCAGATTGTGTTTGAGAGTCAGAAGGTTTCTACAAGTTGGCTACAACGGCAATTGCGCATTGGTTACAACACCGCAGCACGTATCATTGACCGAATGGAAGAAGACGAGATGATCAGTCCGCCCAACCATATTGGTCGCCGGGAAGTGATGCGGGATCAAAATGGCCAACCGCTTTAACCGATTTCCTGACCAAGTAATTCAGGCGATGTTCAAGCAATTTTTGGCATGGAATCAGGCAGATATTCAGGAGTTTTCATTATGTTGAGATATGTCGCTATTCTTACTGCCATTCCGCTGACGCTTAGCGCCAGCGTACCCGCAACCGCGCAGCAGAGCCCGGCCGATAGCCTTAGCAAAATTTCCGCCCATCTGCGTGCCATGACCACAATGACGGCCAATTTTACCCAGACGGATCGCAGTGGTCAGAGCCTGTCAGGCAAATTGACCTTGAAACAACCGGGCCGGATTAGATTTCAATATGGCAAGGAAGCCAATTTGCTGATTGTTGGCGATGGCAAAGCCCTGACCATGATCGATTATGACGTCAATCAGGTACAGCGCTGGCCGATCAAGAATAGTCCGCTGGGCGCACTGCTTAATCCTGAACGTGATCTGTCAAAATATGGCAAGATTATTCCAACTCGCAATCCAGACACGCTGAGTGTCGAAGTCCGCGACCCCAAACGCCCGGAATATGGCGTGATTACAATGGTATTTAACAAGCGAGCCGGGGCTCCGGCTGGCCTAAGCCTCGAAGGGTGGGTGTCGCTCGATTCGAAAAATAATCGCACATCTATCCGGCTTTCGAACCAAAAATTTGGTGTTGCCGTTGCGAATCGAACATTCAATTGGACTGACCCTCGCCGAAAAAGACGGGGCGGTCGGTGAATGGACCTTCTTCCCCGATAAGCGGAACGGTTCTGAACATCTGTTCATATAAGCGACAGAAAAGTCGGCGTATAACGGAAACAGGATGAGAAGAGGCAGTCAGGTTTTCCCCCTGTTACCTGATAAATGCGTTTCTGATCATCCTATGCGTGACGAACGCGAGTTAGCCCCCACCTCCTAAATGCCCCCGGAGGTGGGGGTTTTTCTTAGATCTCTTCGAAAACCATCAAATATCCCGCCACCTATTTTCCCGTGCTTTGGGCTTGGGTTTCCCGGTGGACATGGTTAGTACAATGCCATGAGTGAAACCCTGAAAATCGTAAGTTGGAATATTAACAGCGTCCGTGCACGGATCGAGCTGGTTGAGCGCTTCCTGAGAGAAGAATCCCCCGATATCCTCTGCCTGCAAGAAACCAAGGTGCGCGACGAACAATTCCCCGAGGGGATGTTTCGGCAGCTCGGCTATAATCACCTCGTCCTAAACGGTCAGCCGATGCACCACGGCGTTGCGATGATCAGCCGCGTGCCGCTGCATGAGCATAACCGCTACGATTGGCAGGCCAATGGCGAGGCGCGGCATATTGGCGGTATATTGAACAACGGTGTCCGGGTTGAGAATGTTTATATCCCGGCTGGCGGCGAAGTCGCAGACCGTGAGGTAAATCCGAAATTCGGTCAGAAGCTGGATTTCTATGACCGGATGACCAAATGGTCCAACGACCTCAAAACACCGACGATATTATTGGGTGATTTTAACATCGCGCCATTGGAGTCGGACGTGTGGAGCCATAAACAGTTGATCAAGGTCGTTAGCCATACACCGCTAGAGGTGGACGTGATGAAGAAACTTCAGGATGCACATAACTGGGTCGACATTGGCCGCAAGTTTGTTCCCGACCCTGAACGCCTTTACACCTGGTGGAGTTACCGCGCACGCGATTGGCGTGCCTCTGACAAAGGGCGGCGGCTTGATCACGTCTGGGTCAGCCCGGAGCTGGAAGATAAAGCGATCAGCCATATGGTGCATGAAGATTCTCGCGGCTGGACAAAACCATCGGATCATGCCCCCCTTATCACGGAATTCAAATTTTGAATGACGGCGCTTCACAGGCTCTGGCGGATCGGCAAACAAAGGCCCGCCGTGCGGCCCGGGCGATTGACGCGCTCAAACGCGGTTGGCCGATTGATATTGCGGCAAACGGACAGACGCTGGGTTTATTGCCAGTGGAAACGACCGACCTCGATCAGTTTCTGGCCGGTAAGGAAACCGTCTCCCTACTGATATCCGCCAGTCGTGCAGACACCCTGAAATTGCTCAATCAACGCGCATCTGCGGATCCCGAATTGCCCGTTCAGATTACGCTCTCCGCGCCATTTAGCGCCGCACAGATCATCGCGATTGTCGATCCTGTATTGGATATGCAACATCCAATGAAGGGACCGTTTCAAAGTAACTCATTGGTCAACCCGGCAGCCGCAAAGGCAGCGATGGAACTGGCCCGTCACGGCGGACTATTGCCGGCTTTCGTCCTTGTAGAGGCGCCCGCCGAAGATAATGTTGACGCCGCTGACGTTGCGGCCTTTGCTGATTCGACCGCCCTAACGATCAGCGCACATGCGAAATTGCCGGTGGCGGCAAATGCACAGGCGCATATCTATGGCTTTCGCAGTGATGCCGATGCGACCGATCATATCGCGCTCGTGGTCGGAGAACGCGATGGATCAACCCCGGTCGTGCGCCTGCACAGCGAGTGCCTGACCGGCGACGTTCTGGGCAGCCTGAAATGCGATTGTGGCCCCCAATTACACAGCGCGCTGGGTCAGATGAGCGAGAGCAATTGGGGCGTGCTGCTCTATCTCCGTCAGGAAGGGCGCGGGATTGGATTGATCAATAAACTACGCGCCTATGCGTTGCAGGATCAGGGATTTGATACAGTCGATGCCAATCAGCGACTGGGATTTGCGATTGATGCAAGAGATTTCGGGATTGCGGCAAGGATGCTCGAATTGCTGAGCATCCCGAAGGTGAAATTGCTGACCAATAATCCCGAGAAGGTCGAAGGACTGGAAGGCGCTGGCGTGACCGTCAAAGAACGCCTGCCAGTGAAGATCGCTGCAAATCCGTATAATGAATTTTATCTCGACACCAAGCGCGATCGGACGGGGCACAAACTTTGAGCGCCATCCGGGTGGACAGCAAGGCGCTGACGCTCATGTTCAAAGATAAAATAATCCCCTGCACCATTGGCCGTTCGGGGGCCTGTCCAGCGGAAGACAAAACCGAAGGCGATGGCTGCACACCGCTGGGTTCATGGCCGATCAGGGGTGCGCTATTCCGCCCGGGCAGGAGCGCGCCGCCGGAGGGTTTCGCCTTGCCCTGGCGCTGGATCGGGGCACAGGATGGCTGGTCCGACGATCCTGCTGACCCATGCTATAACCGCCCGGCCCGCCTGCCGCATCCGTATAATGCAGAAGCGTTGGTTCGCGATGACGCACTCTATGATGTGATCGTGGTGATCGGCCACAATGATACTCCGCCAAAACCCGGCAAAGGCAGCGCCATATTTTTTCATCTGTGGAATGATGGGCAACCGACCGAGGGTTGCGTCGCAATTGCGCGGGAGGAGATGGGAGGGATTTTGTCGAGGTTGGCGGCGGGTGATGTGTTGGAAATTTTTTAGTCAGGGAAACCATTGGTTGCCCATTGTCTAACAACCTTTTCTAATCCGGTAACAATTCGAGCCAGCTTCTCTGTATCGACTTTGTTGGGTGTATCTTTTCGTGAATGGTAGTGAGGATAACGGAAAGCCGCCGTATCAGTGACCATTAAAGCCGGAACATCAATGGCGCTGAAGGAGCGATGATCGGACCAGTCTATTCCCTGAATAAAAGCTGGAGCCGTGCCACCTTCACTAGGAAATTTAGCCTGTAGACGAAATTC
>CALKXX010000168.1 GCA_938003725.1 uncultured Sphingomonadaceae bacterium
CCATCTGCACAAGCGCATTGGCAAGCGGGCCAAGACCCATGCCGCCATGCTCCTTTGGGATGAAAGGCATCCACAGGCCTCGCTCGCGCGCCTTGATACGCAACTCCGCAAGCACTTCTTTAAAGTCGCGGCCTTTTTCAGTGACGTCCTTTTCAGCAGGTGTACAAAAATCCTGAACCCATGCGCGGGCGCGGGCGCGGACTTCTTTCGCTTCGTCTGGAATTACAAAATCAATTGCCATGTTTGTTTTCCCTTAATGATGTGTGTTTGCTTACCAAGCTATTAGAGTTTGGCCAGATCAAAGATCGATTTTCAGAAATTTGCGGATCAGTGCTTGATAGCAGGCCACGGGGTCATCTTATTGCATAGATCAACGGACGCAGGCTGAAATCATACCCAATTCGCTTTCAGATCTTTTACTCGCTTGGTGTCATCACCAAAAAATGTTGCTCTAAAAGATCATGACACGGCGAAAGGTATTGGCAGTTGCAAAGCCTCGACTTCGGTGAAGACATCTCATCTATCTTATAATGTCCGCTTTGGGCGTGTGTTGCAGCGATCAGTTGAAATCACCACCCCAGTTACGATCGTTGAGTGCATGCAACAACTAGGTCGTTATCAGTCAGTCTGGTTCGCCCGTGCTTGGGCGCGCAAAGCGGACGTAATTCGTATTCGAAATTATTTTTTCTGTAAGTGTAACTTTTCCCAAAATAATCCGAACCCGAAGTATCTTTAGGAGATGAATAGTGAAGCTACGTGATCTCGAGTATATTACGGCGATTGATCGATATCTTAATTTCGGGCGAGCTGCTGAAGCTTGTAATGTTTCTCAACCAGCTCTGTCCGCGCAGGTTAAAAAACTGGAAAACCGACTGGGCGTTGAGATTTTTGCGCGTTCCAACCACAAAGTTATGGCGACGGAAGCGGGTCATCGGATCATCGAGACGGCAAAGGATATGTTGAAATCGGCGCGGCAGATCAAGGACTATGCCGTCGAATATCGCGATCCCATGTCGGTACCGTTGAAAATCGGGATCATTCCGACACTCGCTCCGTTTATCGTGCCTTATGTTGCAGATACCGTCCATGGTCTGAACAAGGAAATGAAACTCATTTTCCGGGAAACGCCAACGCAGCAATTGATCGCCGATCTTGAAAATCGCAAAATAGATATTGCCATGGTCAGTGGCCCCATCGACTGTTCGACAAATAATTTCACACCGGTATTCCGGGAAAACTTCCTCTTGACCGTTTCCGATTCGCATCCTCTGGCCAAACATACCAGTATCGATGCCAATGAGGTTCCAACAGAGGAGATGATTCTCCTCGATAGCGATCATTGCCTTGGTGATGAAACGCTCAAGCTCTGTCAAAACAAGAATACCGGTATTGATGTTCCGGAAGATTTGACGGCGACCAGCTTACTCACCGCTACGCATTATATTACACAGGGATATGGATCGACAATCGTGCCGGCACTGGCAAAGAAATTTCTTGGAGCTGCAAATCCGGCAATACGCTTTATCGATATTGCAGATGAAACTTACAGCCGAACCATTGGCTTTCTCTCTCGCAAAGGTTGTCCAAGAGAACATATATTATTGGCGTTCTGTGATGAGATTAGATCGAAGCCACCGGAGAATGTGACGCCAGTCGGGTAATTTCATAGCGGTTCCCGGACATAGCAAAATGGCCATATAGCCTGCTCAAGAAATTGGGCGGGCCTTTTGCTTTTACCTATATATATCAATGGTTTAGTTCATAATTTTTACTTATGATGGTCATCAATAACTTATATTATACAAGCACAATATTCTCTCATATTGGCTCCTTTCAGAAGGTGCTGGCGCTCAGAACTGTCGCACCGCGGAAAAGTTATTCCGCAATATAAAAGGTAAAATTCATGACCAATTCCCCCAATGGTTCGGCCCGTTTTACGTCGACCAAACTCTTGGCAGCTACCTCGGCGATTGCCATTCTTGTTTCAACGCAGGCGCAAGCCCAGCAAATCATCAATGATGGCGACAATATTACCGTTACGAGCGGAGCTGACGGCGAGACCATAACATCCGGTATTGGTGTTTTGAGCGTCGTGGACGGTGCTCCCGTCGTCATTGTCGATAATAACGACGTGACATTGAATAACGCTGGTACATTGCGCACAACGGGTGTGACACAGACGGTCCAGGTTAATCAGGGCACCGCTGGTGCCACCATCAACAATGCTGCAACAGGTCGCCTCGAAGCAGATTCGCGCGTGGTCAACTTTGATGGAAGTGATGCCACGCTAAACAATGATGGTGTCATTCTGGGAACCGGTAGCCAGCGCAACGGCGCCGTTTACGCAAATCGCACGTCAAACAACATCACCATCAATAATAGGGCTTCGGGCACCATTGATGCTGGCGTTGAAGGCGCCGGAATCGCAATTGAAGTGGGCGGCGGCGGCGCACCGCGCGGCGGATCAATTTCTAACGCAGGTGTTGTGCAAGGGCGCGGACAAGCGGCTCCTACGGGCGGTACGGCTGGTGACGGACTACGCTTCTTCGGACCAGGATTGGCACCGGAATATATATATGCCGGCGATATCACCAACAGCGGTACTTTCGCTTCTGAATCGGCAGTTGGACCAACGGCCGGCATTCGTTTCGCCAATCGTATCGGTTTCCAGGGAACGCTGACCAATGAAGCAGCCGGCGTAATTTCTGGCGTTAACAATGGCCTTTATTTTGGCAATGATGCCGATCACACGGGCGGTGTTGTCAACAACGCTGGTACCATTTCTTCGGATAGCCGCGCGCTGAACATCGATGGAACCGGACTTGTCATCAACAACCTGGCCACTGGTCAAATCATTGGTACGGCTGGCCAGCGCAACGGCACGGTCTATGCAGACTCCACAGCGCAAGATTTTACGCTGAACAATGAAGGCTTGATCGATGCAGGTGCTGGCAATGAAGGTGCAGGCTTCTCGGTCGAACTCGCTTCAGCAGAAGATGGCGGAAACAACTTCGACATCAACAATAGCGGGACCATTCAAGGCCGCGGTAATGCAGCGGCTGGCGCGACGACCGCCGGTGATGGATTGCGGTTCGAACGCACACGTAACGCTGGGGTTCTTGATGGAACAACCAATGGTCTGTTTTCTGGCGACATTACCAACTCTGGTACCATTGCTTCAGAAGCTGCCAACGGGACTGCGGCCGGTATCCGTTTTGTAAATGGAACCAGCTTTGCCGGCACGATCGACAATAGCGGAACCATCTCTGGTGTTCAAAATGGCTTGTACTTCGGCAATGCTACCCCTGCGGGCGGCGGTGACTTTACTGGTGCGGTTGTAAATAACTCGGGCATCATCAGCTCGGGCAGCCGCGCATTGAACATCGATGGAACCGGACTGGTGATCAACAACAGCGGTTCTATCCTCGGAACGGGTGATCAGCGCAATGGTACGGTCTATGCCGACAGCACCGCGCAGGATTTCACTCTGAACAATCTGACCGATGGCGTCATCGACGCAGGCGCTGGCAATCAGGGCGCTGGTTTCTCTGTTGAACTGTCGGCTGCAGGCAATGCTTTTGATATCGTCAATGACGGCACGATCCAGGGTCGCGGTACAGCCGCTGCTGGTGCCACCACAGCCGGTGATGGCTTGCGGTTTGAGCGTACACGCAATGCTGGTGTGCTGGATGGCACTTCATCCGGTCTGTTTACGGGCAGCATCACCAACTCCGGTGTGATTGATAGTGAAGGTGATAGCGGCACGACAGCTGGTATCCGTTTTGTAAATGGTGTTTCCTTCAATGGGTCCATCGACAATAGCGGAACCATCTCTGGTGTTCAAAATGGCTTGTACTTTGGCAACGCTACCCCTGCGGGCGGCGGTGACTTTACCGGTGCAGTTGTAAATAACTCAGGCATCATCAGCTCGGGCAGCCGCGCGCTGAACATCGATGGAACCGGACTGGTGATCAACAACAGCGGTTCTATCCTCGGTACCGGCGCACAGCGCAATGGTACGGTCTATGCCGATGGTACTGCCAATAATTTCACCTTGAACAACACGGGAACGATTGACGCTGGCGTCGCTGGTTCGGGTGTTTCGTTCCAGCTGGGTGTAAATGACGGCGATATA
This sequence comes from uncultured Sphingomonadaceae bacterium, assembly GCA_938003725.1. Taxonomy (GTDB): domain Bacteria; phylum Pseudomonadota; class Alphaproteobacteria; order Sphingomonadales; family Sphingomonadaceae; genus Parasphingorhabdus. Next base: position 4,136 of record CALKXX010000168.1, read on the forward strand.
CGCAGCTTCACCTTGGTGAATGACGGTACAATTGCGGGACGCGGCGATGCGCAACCATCGGGTGCTTCTGCGGGTCTTCGCCTATTCAATGGCGCGGGTGCCGGAACGACGGTAAGTGTTGCGGACGACATCGTAAACAATGGCACGATTTCTTCGGAAACCGGTCCAGCTTTGCTGATTGAGAATATCGATTTTACCGGTAGTTTCATCAACAATGGCACGTTGTCAGGACCAATAGCTGTAGACGCCTCAACGGCGCTCTCCGGATTGAACTTTGTTCAAAATGGCGGTGCATTGACGGGTGACTTCATTGGTTCCGCCTTTGCCGATACGCTGGCTATCAATGGCCCGGCTTTCACCCTTGCCGGTGATGTAACGGGCGGTGTTGATGTGACCACTGATGCGGCGACCACGGTTACGGTTTCCGGTCAGCGGGCAATCGAAGGTAACTTCACTAGCAACGGAACACTGGCCTTTGACCTTGGCTTCGACAGCTTGGCTGTTGACGGTGATGTCACATTGGGTGGTAACAGCGTCATCAACGTGGCGACCAGCAATCCTGCTCCACTCGTTGGAACTACGGTTGATGTGATCGCCGAAACCGGTGCCTTCACCAACAACGGCGTTACAGTGAATGTTGATGATGATGACTTCCTGGTCGACTATGATGTCGTATTGGGATCCCTTGCCATCACCCCAACGGCAACCGATCTGTCAAATGTCTCGGGCGATGCCAATATCAACAGCTTTGGCTCAGCAGTTACGTCTGCGGTTGCCAACAACCGTTTGCCTTCAGCAGTGTTTTCGGCACTGAACAGTTCGGCAGATACGGGGGCTTTTGAAGCGACATCGCTAACCCTGTTACCGGCAATCAACGACGGTGTGACAAGAGAGATTTTTGAAACACAGCGTGCTGCAAGTGGTCTGCTCAACAGTCGCTTGTCCGGCGATCAAACCGGTATCTGGGGTCAAATCTCATACCGCGATGCCGATCGGGATACCGCTAGCTTAAGCTCGGTTGGTTATAATGCCGACTCGATCAGTTTTACTCTTGGTGCGGATACCCAATTGGGTGAAAATGCCAAGGTAGGGGTTCTGCTGAGCTATGCTGATATCAATGTTGATGCCGACGGTCCGGCAACGGAACAGAATGACATTAACAGCTACCAAATCTCGGCCTATGCGGGATTGGACTTTGGTGCGGCATTTGTGAACGCTGAGCTGGGTTATTCCTTCAATGATGTGGAGAGCCAGCGCACCGCTATCGGTACAGCCATATCCAGCGACTATGATGTGGATGGACTTATTGCCGATGTTTCTGGTGGTTACACGATAGACTCCGGCAATTTTACGATCACTCCAACTGCTGGCCTGCGCTATGCAAGCCTCTCCCGCGACACCTTCACAGAAAATGGCGGATTGGGTCTTACCCTCGACACCGATCGCTCCGAGTTTCTTGAAGGTTCAGTGGGATTGAACATCGCTGGTAAAAAGGACGATTCGAAAGACCTGTCCTTCGTTCCATTCGCCAACATTGCCTATAGCTATGATCTGATCGGCGATGGTTTTGGAGCAGATGCTAGCTTCAACAACGGTTTGGATAGTTTCCGTCTAACCGGTGAGGAGCCTTCAGAGTCGCGATTTGATGTCGGAGCTGGACTCAATCTGATCAACAAGAATGGGTTGAGTATCGGTGCGGAATATCAGGGTCGCTTCGCATCCGACTACCAATCCCATGCGGGCGGAGTTCGGGTTCGTTTTGAGTTCTGAGTAAGAAACTAACCGTTTCGTCCGGGAAGCCGGTCGGTGGAAACACCGGCCGGCTTTTTGTATATATGATGCTATTGGTGAACGCTTTGGGGACAAAGAAGCCATGGCGTTGTCGGCCGCCTTGGGCGCAAAGGCGGGTAAAAGTGGCTGCGGAAAACCGGACTACATCCTTTCCAAAAAAAGGACTTCAAACCCGTTCGTCTCGTAAACATTGATAGCATGGCTTTTTTGTATATTCTCGTGCCTATTGTGATCTTGAACCGCACATTGATTTTTCTATGCGTCCTTTTTTTCATGGGCGCATTGCCATCGCATGCCCAGCTGAATGACGCTGCGTCCAATGACCCGGCAAGTTCCGCAGTTATCAAGGCGCATATGGCATTTTTGGCTGATGATCTTATGGAGGGACGGGAAGCGGGAACGGCTGGCGAAGCTCGATCGGCCTTGTATATCGCCACTCAGTTTGCGGCCCTTGGTCTTAAGCCAGCAGGAGAAAATGGTGGTTATGTGCAGAAGATACCGCTGCGTTCGGCGCAATTAAATTTGTCTGATTTCGCATTTTCGATTGCAACTAATGAAGGATCGCGGTCATTCGAAAATGGCGGTGACGTCGCGATATCGGCCAGTTTGGCAAGCACAGATCTATCAGTTGCCGGAGAAGTCGTCTTCGCTGGACATGGCATTACGGCGCCAGAACTGGGTATTGATGACTATGATGGCCTGGACGTCAGCGGCAAGGTCGTAGCTGTCATCGGTGGTCCACCATCTTTCTTGCCCTCGGAAGAAGCAGCACATTTTGGTTCTTCCAATCAAAAACGCCTAATGGCCGAGGCGCGGGGTGCTGTTGGGGTCATCATCATTTGGACACCGGCATTGGAAAAGCGCTATCCTTTTGATTTATTGAAGACCCTTTTCAAGTCCTGGACCATGACGTGGAATGATACGGCAGGAACGCCCAATATTGAAGCGCCCAAAATTACGTTACGGGCATTCATCCGAGGCGATGCAACGGAGGCTATCTTTAGGGGCACACCAATGACGGCGGCCGAGGCAATCGCCAAAAGCGAAGTTGGACCAGTGAAGGGATTCGTATCAAAATCCAGCGTTAAACTGTCCCTCCAAACCAAACATGATGATACACGCCAGTCCCGGAACGTCGCAGCGTTGCTACCGGGATCAGACCCTGCCTTGTCGGATGAAGTCATCATCTTGACCGCTCATTATGACCATGTCGGCATTTGCGCTCCTGACAAAGAGGACAAAATTTGCAATGGAGCTTTGGACAATGCCTTTGGCACCGCGCTTATGCTCGACGTTGCCCGCCTATTGGCAGCACAAGAAACGTCGCCTGCAAGATCAATCTTGTTTCTTGCCGTCGGAGCCGAAGAAAAAGGCCTGTTAGGTTCCGACTATTTTGCGGCATTTCCGACCGTTCCGCAAAACCAGATCATTGCGAATATCAATCTGGACGGCGGGTTTCCATTTTACGATTTTAGTGATGTTATTGCCTTTGGTGCGGAACAGTCTCAGATGGGAGAACAACTGCAATCCGCTATTTCAAAAATCGGTTTAAATCTGGCCTCGGATCCCTTTCCGGAACAGGGCATTTTCACCCGGTCTGATCAATATTCTTTTGTCAAACGCGGAATACCGGCGCTTTTTCTGTATAACGGTTTCACCGATATGGAAGGAAAAAATAGGGGACAGGCCATCTGGGATTCCTTTCTGGCCGAACATTATCACGAGCCATCTGATGATTTATCCCTGCCCATTGATTATAATGTATCAGCCAAATTTTCCGATGTGTTTCGGCTGCTCACAGTCGAGGTCGCAAACGCTCCATCCCGGCCACTGTGGTACGAGGATAGCGTTTTCGGAAAACGTTTCGCTCCGGACGAACCAAAGGCGCGGCGACAAAGGTGAGCATTAACGTCCGCTTTCCCTAAGTCACCGCAAACGTCCCATCTTCAAATTCGATTTTTGGACTGCTTGGGGAGCACCCGGAAAAACCAAGGGCCAAAAGCATGGCTGTAAAAACTGCAGTTTTTCTTTTCACGCCTCGTGCCTTTCCGCATAATCATTGTCATTGACCGCCACCACTTCCTGTTCAAAGCTGTCGGCCCATGTTGGAAATATCAGCAACGCGTTTTCGAAACATATGATCTAGCTGAGCTCTTCCCGCCGCGATATTCTTATGCCTTCCTGCGCGGTGGTGAGGCCCTCTCGTACCATCGCACGCGCAACAGAAGCTAGGGATGCATTGTTGGCGAATGCGTGGGCGGTGATGCGGCTTTCGTTGCTGCCCTCGTTGATAAGATTACGGACAGTGTCATCCACGCGAATGGCCTCAAACACACCTATGCGCCCTTGAAACCCGGTCTGGTTGCATTGTTCGCAGCCTGTGGGCTGAAAGACCACTGTTCCCGGATCGAAACCCAGCAGCGAAGCAAGGTTGCTGTCGGTCGGCATTGGCTCGCGGCAATGCGCGCATAGCTTGCGGACCAGCCGTTGCGCAATCACCGCGCGGACGGTGGAGGCAAGAAGAAAAGGCTCTACCTTCATGTCGCGCAGGCGCGTGATGGCGCCGACTGCATCGTTGGTATGTACGGTGGAAAGCACCAGATGCCCAGTCAGAGCCGCCTGTACCGCTATGTCTGCAGTCTCCTTATCGCGTATCTCCCCGACCATAACGACATCGGGGTCTTGTCGCAGGATAGCGCGCAGCCCAGCTGCAAATGTCAGTCCGACTTTGGCGTTGACCTGAGTTTGGCCAATACCTTCAATCGCATATTCGACCGGGTCTTCGACGGTCAAAATATTGCGGCTGCCGTCATTTAGCTGTTTCAGGCCGGCGTAGAGTGTTGTGGTCTTACCCGATCCGGTTGGGCCGGTAACAAGGATGATGCCATTGGGCTCTGCCAATGCCTCGGCAAGTATCTTGTGAGATTCGTCCGAAAGCCCCAGTAGATCGAAGGAGATGGCAGTGCTGTCGGTATGCAATATGCGCATCACCACGCGTTCGTTTGCACGGTTGGGGAGGGTAGAAACGCGCACATCCAGCAGCTTGCCGCCCAACGTCAAACTGATCCGACCGTCCTGCGGGATGCGTCGTTCGGCTATGTCGAGTCTAGCCATCACCTTGATCCGATTGACGATGACAGAGGCGACATGCGGTGGCATACGCAGTTTTTCGGTAAGGAGGCCGTCCACGCGCATGCGGACCACTAAACCGGTTTCATACGGTTCGATATGAATGTCGGATGCACCCTGGCGAGCCGCTTCGGCTATAATGCCGTTGATCAGCCTTATCGTCGGGGCATCGTCCGCGCTGTCCAACAGATCTTCTGCGCTGGGAATATCGTCTAGTGCATCATCCGAGAGCGAAAGGCTGCCGGCCATCGCCGCTGCAGATCCGTCCATTGCATAGTGACCTGATAACAGCTTCTCAAATTCTTCCGTATCCACAAGATCGACATCAAACGGCTTGGCCAGGTATCGCCGAACCTCAACTAATGTAAGGGGATCGCCCCCTTGTCGCATAGCGACCGACAGCCGGTCGCTATCTGTCCGCACAATTAGCAGTCCATGATCACGGGCGAAAGCGTAGGGAAGGTCAAGGTGTGTTGAAATTTCATCCAAGGGATCAGGCCCCGCGCCAGTGTCAGCGCTGATCTGTTGTTCTGATCCTTTCGAAATCTTCACCGCGTCAACATCCATCCACCCCAACCAAGTTCTTGATGGTCGTATAGCTAGAATGAGATCATCACGAAAGGGGTCGGCGCAAGATAGAAAATTAATAGGTGGCGGGATATTCTATTTTACCAAAGTTTCAACCAACCACCATGCGCAAAACTGTCACAATCTATCCATTTGAGACAGCGTTAACGGATTCGCATCATTAGCCATTCTATACTAGGGTTAATGCCTTGTTGGTGAGCTAGGAAAGATGTCGATATGGAACAA
>CALKXX010000169.1 GCA_938003725.1 uncultured Sphingomonadaceae bacterium
CGACGATCACCGCGGCGAACAACCCCGTTGATAGCCCCAATCTGTCCTCACCATTTGCGAGTTTCAACAACCTGTTCCTACAGGCTGGTGATATTAATGTTGCCGGCGGTGAGCTAAACCAAGATCCCTTAACGCCGGTGGCTTCGATAATCGCCCCAGGCAATATTAACGCCAACGGTTTCGCAATCATCATGTCTGCGCAGGCCATTGACGGGCTTGGTGGTACCATAACGGCCAGTTCGCTTTCCGCAGATATCAACGATACGCCGAGTGAAGCAGAAATCCTGGCCTTTGGGCAATCAGACGACAACGGGCTGTTAGACGGACAATGTGTTGAAGGTAATATCTGTCTTGGCACAGTGCTCGCGGACAATGCAGTGTTCATCGGACAAGGCAGCAATCCCGATGTGGTTCAAGCCATTGTTGAAAGCGGTACGATTACCGCCAACGACATATTGGTCACCACCCGCCGCGATATCGTGATGGGCACAACGGGTATTGCGACCGTACTAGACGCCAGCAATCAATTGTCGTTGAACAGCACCCTAGGCGACGTCGATCTCGCTCAGGTTTCTGCTTCCAGCGATTCTATAACCATAGATGCTTTTGGAAGCTTGCTCGGCGATGCATCTCTCACAAGCGTCAATGATATCGGGATCACGGTTGGCCAGGACATCAATGCCGGTTCTATCAATACCGGCGGTCAATTGACGCAGGTTACTCTGGTCGGTGGCGGGTTAGAGGCACAATATAATGCGCCAGGAAATATCATTGTCGGCAACCTGACGCAGGGAGCCAATGCGTCGGTAAATATTGTTGCTGGTGGAGATATCAGTTTTGACAGCATTACCCTGCCGGCAAACCAGCTCATCAACCTGAACACCGCCACGGGCGATGCGTTTCTGGGAACCAATAGCAGCGCAACATCGGTAACCATCAATGCTCAGAATATTGGTTTCAATGACCTTCGCGCCGCAGGCCAGATAAGGTTGAATGCAATTGGCAGCGATATTATCGGAACGGGTCCGGGTAATCTGTTAGCAGGCGGATCGATTGATCTTGATGCCACAGCCGATATCGACATAGGGTCGGCGGACAGTGGTTCAGTATTTAATGCCGATACCAGCGGCGCTGTTAATATTACCTCGCTAACCGCCGATTCGAACTCGGCGATTGTCGGTGGTTCGGTTTCCATCGACAACGCCAATATGGGATTGTCCCTGACTATCGACGCAACCACTGGCGATATTGTTTCAACCGGCATTTTAAATGCAAGTAACTTCCTATTCACCGCAGAAGGAGACATTGATCTTGCCGCCACCAATACCGTGTCCTTTACCACTCTGAACGCCAATGGTGCCATAGATTTGGGCTCGATCAACGGCAGTAACTTAACGATTACCGCGGGTACCGATTTAACTGCCGATACGTTGACTGCAAATAGTGGGTTTGGCGATTCTATGCGCCTAACCGCAAATGGCCTGATCGACGTTGAAACCATCAACGCTCCTGGCGTCGTTCGGATCAATTCGGATTCCATCGATATCACGACTTTGGATGCCGCTCTGATTGATGCGAATGCAGCCGGGGCAATCAATCTCGGCAGCACAACGCTTACGTCCAATTCAACCATCACGGGTGGTTCGATCACATTGGGTGATCTGACCAATAATCTCTCTATCACCCTGATCGCAACCGCAGGCGACATCGTTGCGACCGATACAATTGATGTAGTGCAGTTTGTAGGAAACGCGGCGGGCGATATTCAATTAGCCACCGTACAATCCGTGACCACGATAACCGCTGGTGCGGCTGGCCTAGCCTCGATCGATACCGCCAATAGCGGGAACGGAACAACCATCACCGGCAGCAACGTACTTTTAAACAACGGCGATATCGGAAGCGGGTTGGGCGGAGGAAGTTTGACGCTCAATGCCACTGCCGGAAATGTCAACGGCACAGGATCCATCACTGTAACGAGTGCGATTGATCTGGACGCAACAGGTGACGTGAATTTTGGATCGCTAGACGGCGGTAACATCAATTTTGATGTCGATGCAGGAAATGACATCAACTTTGCCAACGCAGGTAGCCGCACCAACATCAACATGAACGCGGTGGGTAGTATCAACGGTGGTGATCTGAATGCTGACAATATGATCAACTTGGACGCGAACAATATTGCCATCGGCGACGCCGAGGCATTCAATCTGAATTTTGACAGCGCTACCGATATATTATTCGACAGTATTACCTCACCCAACGCAGTGACACTGACGGCTTTGAACGGTTTGATCGGCAAAAATACCGGCAGCGGCGATATTAACAGTGATGGCGATATATCAACGACATCTCAATCAATTGATGTCGGTAATCTGGTATCTGGTGGAGATATTCTGGCGGATATTACGCTTAGCGATGCCGCTTTCGGATTGCTTGATGCAACCGGTAACATAACGATAACCGGAGCAGCGGACGTTGTTGTAGACACCGCAATTTCGGGCGGAGCCACCGACATCAATGCCAGTGGGATCACACTGAACAACGGTACGATCGGCAATGGTCTGACCTTGACCGCAACCGCAACCGACATAGTTGGCGTGGGTATTATCGACGTCACAAGCGGGATTGATCTTGACGCACCGGGTGACATTACATTTGGTTCACTGACCGCATCCGATACGTTCACCGTTGATGCGGGCGGTTCGATCACCTTTGATGGCGCGAACACAACGGTTGGCAGCGTGATCATGAACGCGGTAACGGACATAAATGGCGGCTCTCTGTCGACCCAGAACGCCGGGGCAACCGACAATATCGACCTGACCGCAGGCGGCGCGATCAATATCGATGACGCCACATCCGGAGAGAATATCCTTCTGGCGGGCGATTCCGTTGAGACCGGCGCGCTGAACTCGCGCTTGGCGATTGATGTAGATGCGACCAACGCAACGTCATTTGACGGCGTCGCCAGCGGGACGACCACATCGATTGATGCGGATGGCGGAGTTGATGTTGCCAACTTGACCTCTGGCGGTGTGGTCAATCTGACAGCGGATAGCGGTACAATATCAGTAGATGAACTAAACACGGCGGCAACCGTATCGGCACAAGGACAGGACATTGCTATCACGAGCAGCGGCAGCCTGAGTTTCAGCGATGCTGCTGCGACAAATGGCGACATCGCTATTGGAACGGACGGTGATCTGAACATTACGCAAAGTAATGCCAGCAACGATGTTATGCTTTCGTCGACAAACGGTTCAGTCACGCTTGGCGATACAGAAGCGGGACAAAGCGGTGCTGGGAACCTGATTGTAAATGCGGGCGACAGCATTGTGACCAATGGCGACGCCCTAGCTGCCGACACGCTTGGCTTCGTTGCGGGCGGCTTGGTCGACATTCGCGGATTGGCGACAGGCACAAATATCACCGCCTCCAGCTCTGATCTCAATATCGCAACGGGGGCCCAATTGGGGGATTTCGAACAGACGTCCAATGTTGTCATCAACAGCGATGGCACCAACCAAGTCGTCCTAGGTGACTCGGGTGCTTCCGGATCATTCAGACTGGACAATAGCGAGTTTTCCCGCATTCAGTCGAGCGGCGATCTGACCATCGCGGTAGACGCAACCGGTGGAACTCGTCCTGACCTGATGATCGGTGACCTGGACGTCATGGTCGGCGAAAATATTAGCGGCGCGCAAAATGCCAATATTGGTTTCGCGGGTGCACTGAATATCACATCCGGTCAGTCCACACTGGTCGAAGGTGATCTCAATCTTTCCAACGCCAGCATAAATACGCAGCTTAACCTGGCTGCGACCGAAGATCTCTTAATTGATTTGGCAGGGGGCCTGGTTCAAGTCGCCAATCTGAATGGCGGATATACTGGTCAATTGTCGCTGACGGCACAGAATATTCTAGCGCTGTCTGACTCTGTCGGTGACACTTCCGGATTGACGGTCGCTGAGATTGACACGCGTCTTGCCGACAATGATGGGGTAGATAATGTTGACGGCGTTATCCGCGGCGGTGACGCTATATTTAATGCGACCGGTAGCATCTTGATCCAGAATACGGCATCGGGAACCGACTTCGCGTTGCGCCGCGGATTCAGTTTGAATTCACTCGCCATCAATGGGCCCGCCGATACCATTGTGATCAATGGAATCGTAAATGGTCAAACCGGAATTGACGCTATCGCCGCAAGCAGCATCGCAGCAGGTTTTGACGTTGCATCAACGCTAAATGGTTGTGTGATTGTTAATCCTGCCAGCTGTTCGGGAGTGATAACCCCACCACCACCACCACCACCACCACCACCACCTCCTCCTCCTCCTCCTCCTCCGCCTCCTCCGCCTCCTCCGCCGCCTCCGCCGCCGGTGGATGTCGATGATCCGCAAATCGATGATCCGGTCCAGGATGTCATTGACGAAGAAGTGACGCGGGAAGAAGGCACCGGTGTCGGTGATCCGTTCGAAACAAACCTGATCACCTTGCGTGAGACCGAAGAATTTATTGATGAACCACTGATCGACGAACCGGTTACGGGCGCAGGCAATGATGACTTCTGGGTCAGCGAAAGCGAATGTGAAGATGGCGGGAGCAGCGGTTCTTGCAGCAACAGCTCATCGGCAGATAATGACCTTGAACCTGCGGAGTAGAATACCGAGTGCCAGTCACGACAATTGACCGGTTGACCTCTCGCTCCACAACCTATTAGGCGGTGGGCATGAACGATTCAGATGCCCACCCGCTAAAGCTATTTAACAGCCTGACCCGCGAATTACAGATTTTTGACTCTGTGCATGATGGTGAAGCGCGCGTTTATACCTGCGGCCCGACGGTCTATAACTATCAGCATATCGGCAACATGCGCGCCTATATTTTTGCAGATCTGCTGGGGCGTACGCTCAGTTGGCAGGGGTATAAACTTACCCATGTCATCAATATTACCGATGTCGGCCATCTGACATCGGATGCCGATGTCGGCGATGACAAGATGGAAAAAGCAGCGGAAAAGTCCGGAAAATCGGCTTGGGATATCGCAAAATATTATACCAATGCCTATTGGAAGGATATTGATCGCCTGAATATCCGTCAGCCTGCCAAATGGTCTATCGCGACCGACCATGTGGAAGAAATGATCGATTTTGCGAAAAGCATAGCCGACAAACATTGCTACGAATGCGACACCGGACTTTATTTCGATACGACAACCGTGCCCAATTATGGCGCACTTGCCAGAGCGAGTACCGAAGAGGGCGAAGGCCGGATCGATACGGTGGAAGGCAAGCGCAATCAGAATGATTTTGCAATCTGGCGCAAGACACCGCCGGACGAAACCCGGCAAATGGAATGGGACAGCCCGTGGGGTAAAGGCGCACCGGGCTGGCATCTGGAATGTTCCCAAATGAGTATGAAATATCTCGGGGATCGGTTTGACATTCACACCGGCGGGATTGACCATCGGGAGATCCATCACCCAAATGAAATCGCGCAGAATCAAGCATATAATAGCTGTGACCATAGTGGCGCAAATATCTGGATGCACAATAATTTCCTGATTGACCGAGCCGGAAAAATGTCAAAATCCAGCGGTGACTTTTTGCGGCTACAGGTACTGATCGACAAGGGTATCCATCCGCTCGCCTATCGCCTGATGTGCTTACAGGCCCATTATCGTAGCGAACTGGAGTTTACGTGGGAGAATTTGGTTGCGGCACTGACGCGGTTGAAGCGGATTGTGATGGGTGTTGAGAGACTCAAACAACGCATAGCGGATCGTCATCCTGAACTTCTTTCAGGATCTCCGGAAATCCTGACCAAAGTTCAGGATGACAAAGAAAGAGCTCATCCAAAGCTGATCGAAATTCGAGAACAGCTGCAATCAGCAATGACCGACGATTTAAACAGTCCGAAAGCCATCCCGCTACTGGAAGAACTTCTGACCCTGAAAAAAGTTGATGCAAGGCAGCGATGGAATTTGCTTAGCGAAATGGAACAAATTTTTGGCCTTGAGCTGACAAATATCACAAGAAGTGATCTTCGTGTTCGTCCTGCTGAACACTCAATCGCGGAAACAGATATTGAAGCGAAACTGGACGAGCGCCAAAAAGCCAAAGCCGAAAAAGATTTCGAAACCGCTGATGCCATCCGCGATGAACTGACCGCACAAGGCGTGGATCTTATGGATGGCGATCCCCTACGCTGGGAATGGAGAATAGAGATATGAGCAAACCAAAAGCGGCGATGGCTTCCTTGGTCCGTCCACTCGTCGAACCGCATTGCGAAGCTCTGGACGTGACATGGTTTACCAGCACGCAAGAGGCGATGGAAGCGGCACCGCATGCGGAAATCGGTTGGTTCGATATGTATGACAAGGACAAGATGGCGGAGGTAATCGCTTCGGCCACAAACTTGAAATGGCTCAACAGTATCTATGCCGGCGTCGAACATTTTCCACTGGAGCAACTAAAGTCTCAGGGCACAGTTCTGACCAATGGCGCTGGCCTTAATAGCGCGCCGATTGCGGAATTTGCGGTAATGATGATGTTGTCGGCGGCAAAACGGATGGACGTCATCCTTGCGAATCAACGCGATCACAATTGGCTGGAAATCCCGCCCGGCAACGCTGAAACCGCCGATAGCAAAGCGCTCATCATCGGCTATGGTGGAATTGGTCAACAAATTGCAAAGAGACTTGCCGGGTTCGATGTTGAAGTAACCGCTGTCCGGCGCACGGCAACTGGCGAGCCAAATGTGATCGGCCTGAATGACTGGCGTGACCGGCTTGGCGAGTTTGACTGGATATTTCTATCTGCCCCCGCAACGAGCGATACCAAACATATGCTGAGCGCAGCAGAATTTACGGCCATGAAATCATCGGCATGGTTGATCAATGTCGCGCGTGGTTCACTGGTGGATCAGGATGCCCTGATTACGGCGTTGGAAAGCAAAGCCATCGGCGGTGCGGCTCTGGACGTCGCCGACCCGGAACCTTTGCCAAAAGACAACCCGCTTTGGGATGTGCAAAATTGCATCATTACCATGCACCTTTCCGGTCAGGCGCAAACGCGTATGTTCCAAAGAGCCGCAGCCCGCTTTGTGGAAAATTTGAAACGCTATCAGAACGGCAAAGAAATGATTGCCGTGGCCGATTTTGAACGTGGGTATTAGGGCATAGAAGTTATTCAATATTCTGCCGTGACTCTTCATCAATTTTGACTTATCAACCAATGGCATAGGGGTAGAGATCAACCTGTTTCGAGAGGGGATGCAGGTTTTTCTTGGGGTCGTTGCCGTTTCACCATAGCTTACTGGTCTAGCAGCCAAGGAAGGACCCACATGACTAAAGCATCCGATCTGTTCGTAGAATGTCTGGAAAACGAAGGCGTTGAATATTTATTCGGCGTTCCGGGCGAAGAAAATCTGGATATGCTGGACAGCCTGTCTCGCTCCAAAAAAATCAAACTCATCCTGACCCGCCACGAACAAGGTGCTGGCTTCATGGCCGCTACTTATGGAAGGCACACCGGAAAGACCGGTGTTTGCATGGCGACACTTGGGCCAGGCGCTACAAATTTGGTGACCGCAGCGGCCTATGCGCAACTGGGCGGTATGCCGATCCTTATGGTCACTGGCCAGAAACCAATCAAAAAGTCCAAACAGGGTCGTTTCCAGATACTTGATGTCGTGGATATGATGGGACCAATTACGAAGTTCACGCATCAACTCGCCTCCGCAGACAATATCCCAAGCCGTGTGCGCGAATCCATCCGGCTTGCCGAAGAAGAAAAGCCGGGCGCGACGCATATTGAGTTCCCGGAAGATATCGCTGATGAAGATACCGACTCCAGACCGATACAGCCTAGCATAACCCGGCGCCCGGTCGCAGAGGCCAAGGCAATACGGGCTGCAACGAAAAAAATTGAGAATGCCAAATCACCCATTTTGGTAATCGGCGGCGGTGCCAATCGCACCACCACCGGCCGCATGCTGACGCAATTTATCGAAAAGACCGGTATCCCTTTTGTCACCACACAGCTGGGCAAAGGTGTGGTCGATGAAACCAATAAGGAATTTATGGGCTGTGCAGCTCTTTCTGCAAATGACTTTGTTCACAGCGCAATCGAATCCGCCGACCTGATCATCAACGTTGGTCATGACGTTATCGAAAAACCACCATTCTTCATGAACGATGACAGCGCAGAAGTCATTCACGTCTCGATGAACCCGGCGGAAGTGGATCCAGTCTACTTCCCGCAGGTCGAAGTAATTGGAGACATTGGAAATGCCGTCTGGCAAATGAAAGAAGACATTGTTCCGTCCGGCAGCTGGAATTTCGATGCGATGTACAAAGCGCGTCAGGCCGAAACGGATCACACAGCGACCATGGACGGTGATGTGCGCTACCCAATATATCCGCCGCACTTGGTAAAAGTGATCAGGGATAAAATGCCCGCCGATGGCATAATCTGTTTAGACAACGGCGTCTATAAAATTTGGTTTGCGCGCAACTATAACGCCCGACAGGCAAACACCGTGTTGCTGGACAATGCGCTCGCGACAATGGGCGCAGGGCTTCCCTCCGCCATGGCCTCTGCCATGGTCTATCCTGATCGCAAAGTGATGGCGATTTGCGGCGATGGTGGTTTCATGATGAACAGTCAGGAAATGGAAACAGCAGTCCGGTTGAAGCTGAACATAACCGTGCTGATCCTGAATGACAGTAGCTATGGCATGATCCGCTGGAAACAAGCCAATATGGGATTCAAGGATTGGGGACTAACCTATGGCAATCCCGATTTCGTCAAATATGCCGAAAGTTACGGAGCCCATGGGCATCGCATAACCAGCGCGGAAAATCTGCAGCAAACGGTCGACAAATGCTTGAACAGCGAAGGCGTCCACCTGATCGATTGTCCGGTAGATTATTCCGACAATGACCGTATTCTCAATCACGAAATCAAGGAACTCAGCGCGAAAGTGTGAGTAGGAATTTCATGACCAAGCTAAAAGATATTTATCCACTTTATCTTAACAATGAAGCCATTCAGCCAAATACCGATCTGGAAGTCACCGACAAGTTCACCAATGAAGTTGCCTTCCGAACCGCACTGGCAACGCCGGATGTTATCGAAGAGGCTATTGCCGGGGCGGTAAGGGCTGCCAAACCGATGGCCCGGATGGCCAGTTATGAACGGCAAAACGTGCTTCAACACTGTGTCGACCGCTTTCAGGAGCGTTTCGATGAACTTGCCTATTCCCTGTGCGTGGAAGCCGGCAAGCCGATCAAGGATGCTGAGGGCGAAGCAGGGCGATTGATTGATACATTCCGCATCGCCGCAGAGGAATCGGTTCGAAATTATGGCGAGGTACAACCGCTAGACATATCCGCTCGTGCCAAAGGCTATATGGGTATGTGGAAACGCGTCCCCATCGGCCCGTGCAGTTTCATTTCTCCGTTTAACTTTCCGCTCAATCTGGCGGCGCATAAAATTGCGCCGGCCATTGCAGTCGGTTGCCCGTTTGTGATGAAACCTGCGAGCAAGACGCCGCTGGGTGCAATCATCATGGGTGAAATTTTGGCAGAGACTGATCTGCCCAAAGGCGCCTTCTCGATTCTGCCCGCAAGTCGGGATGGCGCCGATTTATTCACGGTGGACGAGCGCCTGAAATTGCTTTCTTTCACGGGTTCGCCGGGCGTTGGTTGGGATTTGAAAGCAAAGGCCGGAAAGAAACCGGTCATATTGGAGCTTGGCGGCAACGCCGGTGTGATTGTTGATCACGATGCGGATCTGGATGACGCGTTGGAACGGATAATATTCGGTGCATTTTATCAGTCTGGCCAAAGTTGTATCGGGGTACAGCGGATCATCATTCACGAATCTGTCTATGACAAGTTTAGAGATATGCTGGTCGCGAAAACCAAATCATTGGTTGCCGGCGACCCGAAAGATCGCAACACATTCATCGGTCCGATGATTTCCGAAGGTGAAGCAAAGCGGTTAGACGGCTGGATACAAAGTGCGGTCGAGGGCGGGGCTACATTGCTTTGCGGCGGAAAGCGCGACGGCAATATGCTAGAAGCAACGTTGCTGGAAAATGTCAATTCAAACGCAGATGCCAATCGCGAAGAAGCTTTTGGTCCACTAGCATTGCTCTCCAAATTCAGTGACTTTGGCGATGCGCTAAATGAAGTAAATGACAGCAAATTTGGTCTGCAGGCGGGCATCTTTACGCGCGATCTGTTCAAGACTTTAGATGCATGGGATGAACTGGACGTCGGCGGCGTCGTGATCAACGACGTGCCATCTTACCGTGTCGACAATATGCCTTATGGCGGCGTCAAGGACAGCGGTCTGGGGCGCGAGGGTATTAGGTTCGCAATGGAGGACATGACCGAGATTCGCAATCTTGTAATCCGCAGGCGCGCGGATTGAACGGGCCAGAAAAGCCTGATTCAACAAATTTGCAAACCGTGATTCGAATCGGGGGAAAACTTGTGGAAAACTTACCCCAATTACTCGGCACGACAGTTGCTAAAGCGCCACAGTTCCTATCGTTCATATCGTGCAGCATGAGTCAACACCTTAAAAAATAACAAATTTTGGTCGATTTTCGTTTGCATTGAGTGGCTGGAACAAGATAAGTAATGTTACAAAATATGGTTAACGGCAGGGTCGCGTCGGGCTGAAAGAGGGAACTGGTCTTCGGATCGGTAGAGGCAGCGGTGCAAATGGGGATGAATATATCTTGGAATAGAAGCTGGCCGGCGGTTTTCGCCGGACTGTTTTGCGTTGCGCTGGTCGCTATCGCGTTATTTGTCTCCTCGATTGCGACACCAGAACCCGTTGAGGCTGCCCCGGGTCTGGCCAGTGGCACACATCTGGGTGTAGCGACTTGTGGAGGCACCACATGTCACGGTCGTCAGGAAGCCGATGGAGAGATAGTTCGGCAGGACGAACTCATGCGCTGGCAGGAAGAATCCACCCCAGGCGGCGCGCATAGCCGGGCGTTTCGTGTTCTGCGTGAACCCCGCAGTATAGCCATCGCAAAGCGGCTTGGTATTGGCGATGCGGCTTCGTCCGAGAAATGTCTTGGTTGCCACAGCACACCGGCTGCGCGCAAAGGCCCGCGCTTTCAGGTAAATGACGGGGTGGGCTGCGAAGCATGTCACGGCCCCTCTTCCAGCTGGCTTTCCCCCCACTATGCCGTGGGCGCCAGTCATGCACGCAATGTATCCCTTGGCCTAACGCCGCTCGACAATCCAAAGGCGCGGGCCAGCGTCTGTCTTGATTGCCATTTTGGTAGCGCCAGCAACAACCAGTTTGTTGATCATGAGATTATGGCCGCTGGGCATCCACGTATTTCATTCGAGATGGATCTGTTCTCGACGCTACAACAACATCATGACGAAGATGTCGACTATGTCCAACGCAAGGGCAAAACCAATGCTGTACGTTTTTGGGCTGTCGGGCAAGCAATGGCTCTGGAGCGTTCGTTGAACCTGTTTGCCAAACCCGGCATTGGTACGGAAGGGATTTTCCCGGAATTTTATTTCTATGACTGCCATAGTTGTCACCGGCGAATCTATGACGACCCCGGCGCACGTCCGACGTCAATCAACAATCCCGGCCGGCCAATTCCAGAGGGAATGCCGCCATATAATGACGAGAATATGATCATGCTCAGCGCAGCGATCCGCATCGCGGCACCCGATCTGGAAGGACAGTTTAACACGCGCTCCAAGGCCTTTCATGCTGCAATGGCAAAGGGACGCGGCCCAGCGGTACAAGCAGCAGCCCGCCTGCGCCAAACCGCAGCAGCACTGGCCGACCGGTTTTCCCGCTCAAATTTCAACCGTGATCAAACGTTTCGGATCATGGAAAGCATAGCCGGACAGGCTGTATCTCCGCGCTTCACCGATTATGAAGGCAGCGTACAAGCCGTGATGGCAATCGACACATTGCTTAATGGATTGGTCAATGGCGGACAAGTGAGCGAGAAAGCGGCAAGCAGCCTGCGGGGTCAGATTAACTTTGCATATAAGGCAGTGGATGACCCGAATAGCTATAACCCATTACAATTTCGCCGAGCACTGGGCAGCGCGGTACGCACTATCCGGTCACTGCGATAATATGGGAGATTTGATTTGAAAAATCTTCGCTTTACTGCTGCCATATCTGCGGCGGCTCTTACACTATCTTCTTGTGGCGGAGGCGGTGGAAGTAATGATTTCGGCGGCACACCCTCGCCTTCTCCAACCCCCTCGCCAACCCCGACTGCACCTCCTGTATATGGCAATGGCGGGGAATATTTACCGCCTGCCAAGGAACTATTGACGGTTGCCGATGTACAAACTGTGATAGCGCAAGCGGTCGGAGAAGCCACTGCACGCAACCTGCCTTCGGTCATCGCGGTTACCGACCGCGTTGGTAATGTCCTTGCTGTTTTCCAGATGAATGGCGCCCCTATCATGGCCTCTGCAAGCGATGAGACCATCAATGGTCCAGCCGTTAATCCGGAAGGGTTGCAGGGCGCGAAGGTGCCTGCAACGATCGCGGCGATTTCTAAGGCGGTTACCGGTGCCTATTTGTCCAGCGCCGGCAATGCCTTTTCGACCCGTACAGCCAGCCAAATTGTGCAAGAACATTTTCCGCCTTCCCCGACGACAGTCGGCTTGGAAAGCGGTCCCCTGTTCGGTGTGCAGTTCAGCCAGCTCCCATGCTCTGACCTTTCCGCCCGTTTTGGTACTGGGCCATCAGGCCTGATCGGCCCGAAACGCTCACCACTGGGATTGTCAGCAGATCCAGGCGGCCTTCCTCTTTACAAAAACGGGGTGGTCGTCGGCGCAATTGGTGTGATGGGTGACGGCGACTATGGTTTTGACCGCAACATTCTTGATGTCGACAAGGATGATGAGGAAGCCATTGCTCTAGCCGGAATACAGGGCTTTGCTCCGCCTGCTTCCATCACCGCAAACCGGATTTCAGTGGACGGCACTTCGTTGCGTTTTAGTGACATGACGGTAAGCGACCTTTCCCCTTTGCAAAGCAATTTTGCAGCGATCAACGGATCGTCCGGGGCTCTGGTGGCTGTTAGGGGCTATAACGCGGTGCCAATCATTACCGGCACAGCCTATGGTACCGAAAGGTCAGGTATCCGCGCCTCCACAGCCGCAGAGTTTAAAAACCGTGATGCCTTTATCCTAACCGACGGCAGTGGAACCAATCGTTTCCCGATCCGCGCAGCGACTGACGGTGCGGATGTTGCCAATCCGCTATCCGAGTTAGAAGTGCGCGCGATCCTGGAAGAGGCATTTATCGTGATGACACGAGCCC
The DNA here is from genome assembly GCA_938003725.1 of uncultured Sphingomonadaceae bacterium. Taxonomy (GTDB): domain Bacteria; phylum Pseudomonadota; class Alphaproteobacteria; order Sphingomonadales; family Sphingomonadaceae; genus Parasphingorhabdus. The sequence continues at coordinate 13,350 of CALKXX010000169.1, forward strand.
GAGCGCAAATCCGTCAACCTCTGGATAGCCGCGCTCAGGTTAGTATTTCACTGGTTGATACGCATGGTGAAATTCTTGGTGTTGTCCGCTCCCCGGATGCTCCCATTTTTGGTACTGATGTCTCGTTGCAAAAAGCACGCACGGCGTCGTTTTTCTCCAATTCGGTCGCAGCGACACAGATGTTGGCCGTTGGCGATGCCGCACCCTATGTGCAGGACATACGTACATTCTTGAATGATCCCAATGCACTAACCGGAACAGTGGCTTTCGCTGATCGTTCCGGCGGCAACCTGGCGCGCCCCTATTTCCCTGACGGCGAAGTTGGAAGGCCGCATGGGCCGCTCTCAAAACCAATTGAAAAATTCAACCCGTTCAACGTTGGCCTGCAACTTGATCTTGTTATCGGCAATATTGGCGCGCATGTAGATTTTGTCGGCGATCCGACAATGGAAGATACACCGCAGCGCTGCACCACATTGCCAGACGCAGCGCCCGGCCAGAATCGCCTGGAAAACGGCATTCAAATTTTTCCGGGCAGCGTACCGATCTATCGCGGCAACACGTTAATCGGTGGATTGGGTGTATCGGGCGACGGCATTGATCAGGATGACATGATCAGTTTTCTGGGCCTGCATAATGCGGGATTGAGAGTTGGCGGGATTGGCAACGCGCCAAAGGCGATCCGGGCGGACAATATCGTCGTCGATTTGGGCAACGCGAATGTCCGCCTCCGCTATGTAAACTGCCCATTCGCACCCTTTCTCGACACTGACGATCAGAATGTCTGTGAGGGATTGTAACCACTGTGCCGGCTTTCACCTCATCTTTAGTGCCAATCGTAGCGGCAATATCCGGGCAAGCCGGACAGATGCCTGCCCAAAATGCTTCGATCGAGGACATGGAGACATCACTCAATGCGCTGTTAGCCAGTAAGGATTTTGACTGGCTTGAGGTTGAGCATGTTTCGGCTGACATGGCCGATGAGTTTGCCTACGCCGTAAACGATCACGGACAGTTTGAGCTTCCCCTTGAGTTTGCGCCCCCCGAACCGCCGCCACCTGTGAACTTGCTGGCTGGATTGGACTTCGATCTTGGCAAGGCCACTGTTTTGAACATGGCTGAACAACAAACCGGTGCATCGGCCGGCGCATCGATGGGTCAGGAATATGCCTTGCTGCAATCGGGGGCCGGCCAACGACCGCCCGGCATGGACCCGAACGATGAGCGAGATGATCAGGAAGACCTGGATGATAATGATGTTATTGATCAGGTAGCTGAACAACCTGATATTCTTGGGCCCCCGCAATTGGGCGATCCCCAACCGGAACTGGGAGGCATCGAGGCCGACGAGGTTTTGATGGATGGCCGCCGCCGCCCCGGTGTGCAAAAAGAACTACCGGACGCCGTGACACAGTTCAATCCAGGCGCTGTACGCGCACCGCCGCCCGAGGCTTTTCCTACCGACGAGTTTCCCGTTCCCGATCGCTGGCGCATATTGCAGACCCTATGCCCCGACAAAGCTGGAGACCAAAGCATATTCAAGCTGTTCAAGGCGCTGCGCGGCAATTGTCACAGCACGCTTAACCCTTATAATCAAAACGTCCTAAAGGGCGACAAACCCATACCCGAAGACAAGAAACCATCTTTCCTGAAAGGAGACGATTGGTTTTTTGTGGTCAATGCAATTTCAGACACGATTATCGAACCGCGAAGCTTTCCCATTCCCGTCGGTGTGCAAACAACCGAACGTACGAATAGCATTGACGTGTTCGGGCGATCCGGGTCGGAGGTCTACGCACAGACGTTTATAACCGGCGTAGCGCTGATAAAGGGTTCGACTGCCTATAAGCCACCTGATGTGGAGTATCGCCTGACGCTAGCGACACAGGTCAATCATGTAAATGTGCCGGAACGACGGGTTCTGTTCGTTGAGCCGTCCAAGACATCCAATCGTACCGACTGGTTTGTCGGCGTGCAGGAAGCATTTTTTGACTATCACATCCGCAATACATCCTCGCGCTATGACTTTGATAGTTTCCGGATCGGCATACAGCCGATGCAGGCCGATTTTCGCGGGTTCCTGTTTCAGGACAATCAGCTTGGCTTTCGCTTATTTGGTACCCGAGACAACAACCGGGTGCAGTATAATCTGGGCGCTTTTGTCCAACTTGAAAAAGACACCAATAGCGGCCTCAATGATATTTTTCAGACGCCGCGCGAGAGTTATATTTTCTTTGCCAATCTCTATCGACAGGATTTACCCTTTGTCGGCCTAACCAGCCAGTTCAGCGTCACCTATAATATGAACCGGGAAAAGAGCGATATTGAGATTGATGACAATGGTTTTCCGGTTCGCCCTGCCCTGATCGGTGATCTGCGCGGACGCGCCTATGACGTTGTTTATCCCGGATATGCTGTCGATGGGCGCATTGGACGGATCAACCTGACCGGACAAGTTTACGGCGCATTCGGCGAGGATCGGAATAGTATCTTCACGAGTGAACCGGCCAATATCGCGGCCTATTTTGCCGCGGCCGAAGCAAGCTATGATGTCGACTTCCTGCGCTTCCGTGCTTCTGGCCTGTTCGCGAGCGGCGATGGCAATCCTTATAACAATACCGAATCCGGTTTCGATGCGATCTTCGAAAACCCAATCTTTGCCGGAGCCGATACAAGTTACTGGATCAGGCAAACGATTCCTTTTGCCGGCGGCGGACGCGCCATCAGCATCAACGGGCGTAATGGCATATTAAACTCGCTCCGGTCCTCGAAAGAACAAGGCCAAAGCAACTTCAACAACCCGGGTACGATTTTGGCAGGAGTTGGCGTCGATGCCGATGTTACACCGGATTTCCGCTTGTCGGCCAACGCCAATCATCTGTGGTTCCATAAAACGGAATCATTAGAGGCTCTGCGCGTAGAAGGTTCTATTCCCAAAGATATTGGTTGGGACTTGTCGGTTGCGGGTATCTACCGACCGAAAGCCACCCAGAATATTGTATTCCGGTTATCTGGTGCGGCATTGTTGCCCGGCAAAGGATTCAAAGACCTGTTTGATCAGACGGACCGCCGAAAATTCCACTATTCCATTCTATTCAACGCGATAGCGGCTTTCTGATATGCGGTTAATCTCTATTCTCTCCAGGCAAAAAAACGCCATCATAGCCGGTATCGGCGCATTGGTGCTGACCACCACGGCTGGACCACCTTTGCTTGCAGCAGGAAAAGAGAAACCACAAAAAGTTGATTATAGCTTTACCCCGCCGGCACCGCAAAATCAGACTTGGGACGCAGCAGAAACAAAGAGCACAGGATGTATAACCTGTCATACGGATAGCGACCAAAAGACGATGCACACGACCCCGGCGGTAGTCCTTGGTTGCACAGATTGTCACGGCGGAGATGCCAGCGTGACGGGCGATAATGCATGGGGTAAGCTTAGCCCTCAATATATGGGTGCCCTGAAAAAAGCGCATGTGCTGCCGAAATATCCGGAAAGCTGGCACTGGCCATCTTCGGCCAATCCAAAACGCAGCTATACTCTGCTTGCAAAGGAAGCGCCTGAATTTGTGCGTTTCGTAAACCCGTCTGATTACCGGGTCGCCCGGGAATCGTGCGGTGCCTGTCACATGGAGATTATCGAGGCGTCAGAGCGGTCATTAATGGCAACCGGGGCCATGCTATGGGGCGGAGCAGCCTATAATAACGGCATCGTACCATTTAAAAACTATGTGTTTGGTGAAGCCTATACGCGCAAAGGTGAACCGGCGACGATCAAATCCCCCGGCAGCCCGCATGGTACGGTAACGGAAGAACAGAAAAAGCGCGGCGCACTGCCCATTCTCTACCCTCTGCCAACATGGCACACCATCCCGCCGGGTGATATTTTCCGGGTGTTTGAACGCGGCGGCCGCAACATCAATACGCAGTTTCCGGAAATCGGCCTGCCCAATATCGGCGGTATCATACAGCGGCTGGAAGAACCGGGACGTCCCGACCTAAAGCAATCCAATCGCGGTCCAGGCACTGGCCTGCGCGTTGCTATTCCGGCGCTGAACATCCACAAAACACGCCTGAATGATCCGTTTATGTGGTTCATGGGAACCAATGACCAACCTGGCGATTACCGCCAATCGGGCTGCGCCGGTTGCCATGTCGTATATGCCAATGACCGCGAACCACGCCACAGCCTGATCTGGGCGAAATATGGCCGAGATGGGCAGACCCAAACCGTCGATCCAACGATCCGTAACCTGAAAGAGGGCGAAAAACGGGTCGGTAGTTTCGGAACCTATGACGCAGCACATGGCAAGGGACATGGAGAGGATCACGGGGACGGCCACGACGACAGTCATGGTGATGAGTCACATGACGACGATCATTCCAAAGATATTGACCCCGCCAAACGCGAAAAGGGGCACCCGATCCAACATGCCTTTACCCGCGCCATTCCCACTGCTCAGTGTATGAATTGCCACATGCATCAGCCGAATATCTTCCTGAACAGCTATCTCGGCTACACCATGTGGGACTATGAATCGGACGCGCCTTATATGTGGCCGGGACCGGATAACAAGACGCCCAAACCAGAAGGTATGAGCGACGAAGATTATCAGAAAAAATATAAGCAGCAAAAATATCCGGATGCCGAAGAAGTGCGCAAGGTACTGGACAGAAATCCAGAGGGTGCTGCGCCAAAAGGATTATGGAGTGACATCGACTTTGTCCGCAATGTCTATGATCTGAACAAAGATCTGAAAGATACCCAATTTGCCGATTATCACGGGCATGGCTGGAACTTCCGCGCGATCCTGAAAAGGGACCGCGAAGGAAATCTGCTCGATAAAGATGGCGAGATTGTCGACAATGAAGACCCCGAAAAATTCCGCAAGGAAGATGAGGGAAAGTTTGTTGAACCTGGCATAAATCCCGGTAAGTCCGTCCACATGATGAGCATTCATGCCGAAGTTGGGATGCAATGCGCCGATTGCCATTTCTCCCAAGATAGTCACGGCAATGGCTTGATATATGGAGAGGTCGCCAATGCTGTGGAGATTAGCTGTAAGGATTGCCACGGCACAGCGGATGAATATCCCACATTGATGACGTCCAATCTGGCCGCACGGCCCAAAGGTAAAAACCTGTCGCTACTGCGCAATGCCGATGGTCAGCGGCGCTTTGAATGGTTTCAGGATCCCGGTGGGAACCGTGTGCTGGTTCAACGTTCCATTGTCGATCCCAAGCTTAGCTGGCGGGTGAGCCTGGTAAAAGACAGCGTGTCACGTAACCATCCTGACTTCAATCTAAAGGCTGCCCGGGCCAAATTAATGTCCAAGACCGGATCAGAAACCGGTGCGTATAAATTCGGCAGCGGCGTTCCAAAGGACGACCGCGCCCATAAAGACGAGAATATGGTGTGCTTCACTTGCCACCTCAGCTGGACGACGAGCTGCGGCGGATGCCATCTTCCGATCGAAGCGAACTGGCAAGCTGATAGCCATAAGTACGAGGGCGGCATCACCCGGAACTACGCCACATATAACCCGCAAGTGGCTCGTGACCAGATGTTCCAGCTTGGCAAACACCAAACAACCAAGGGCAATATCATCGCGCCGGTACGGTCCACATCCGCGCTTGTACTGTCGTCCACCAATATTAACCGTGAACGCATCTATGTGCAGCAGCCACCGATATCGGCCATCGGGTTTTCATCACAGGCATTTGCGCCGCATTTCCCGCATACCGTGCGCAAGACCGAAACCAAGCAATGTTCCGATTGTCACTTAAGCGAAACGAATGACAATAATGCGATCATGGCGCAAACCTTGTTACAGGGGACAAATTTTGTGAATTTTGTCGGCTTGCATGCCTGGGTCGGCTTGGAGAAGGGCTTTGAAGCCGTAAGGGTCACCGAATGGGACGAACCACAGGCCGTGCTGGGTTCTTACCTCCATAAATATTCCTACCCCGACTATTGGCGAATGCACGTCGAACGCAACGACCGCGAATTGGTGGACTGGGTTCGTGGCGACACGCTGGATGAAAATTTCTCCGGCGAAACCAAGGCGCTCGAAGAATTTAAAAACGTCATTCAGGGCACAAGCGATAGTGTCCGCTGCCTGCAGCTGCGGGGCGAATATATGTTTGTCGCAGAGGGTCGCGGTGGTTTCCGTGCTTATGATGTTGCATCAATTGGCAATAAGGGGTTTTCCGAGCGAATCGTTAAGGCGCCCTTCTCTTCCCTGGGCCAGGACACGCATGTGAAATCGAAAAATGCGACATGTATGGCCCTGTCCACGAACCAACCCATCGCGCCGGAACGCAATACGGCGGAACTGCGCGAGATTAACGAGGAACAAGCCTTCCACCAAATCTATAACTATGCCGTTGTGACCGATAGCGAAGAAGGCTTGATCCTCGTCGACATCAACACGCTGGCCGATGGCGAATTCCGCAATAATTTCTTCAAACGAGCTGCAACATGGAATGAGGGCGGTGTCCTTGACGGTGCGCAACATATCACACTGGCGGGGCATTATGCCTATATCACGGCTGCAAGCGGACTTGTGGTCGTCGACTTGGACGATCCCATACAACCGCGCCATGTCGTCACGATGCCGCTAACCGATGCACGCGCTTCGGCGCTGCAATTCCGCTATCTTTGGGTAACCGATGCGGAGGGTGTGAAATTATTCGATGTGACGGATATGGAAAAACCGGTTGCGGTTGAATCGGGCACCATTCCGCTTGCCAACGCACGGCGGCTGTATCTGGCCAGAACTTATGCCTATATCGCAGCTAAGGAAGATGGCCTTGTCATCGCCAATATCACCAAACCGGATGCGCCAACCATTTATCGCAAGGAAACATTTGGCGGCACTATGAATGATGCGGAAGATGTGATCGTTGGCTCGACCAATGCGACATTGTTCGCCTATGTCGCCGATGGTAGAAACGGGTTGAAAGTCGTTCAGCTTACGTCGCCTGACAGTCAGAAAAACTACTATGGGTTCTCGCCACCGCCTGTGCCGGAATTGATTGCCTATGCAAGAACACCAAAACCGGCTCTGGCGCTATCAAAGGGGTTGGACCGCGACCGCGCCGTCGACGAAACGGGCGGACAGATGGCAGTGTTCGGGCGCCTAGGGTCACGGCCATTCACACGCAGTGAAATGCAGCGTTTTTATCTCAACAGCAAAGGGCAACCTTATTTCGTCAAAGATGAGGCACAGATATCCGACTGGACAGGTCCCGTACCGCCCCGGCTCGCACGCCGAAAATAGAGGTACAAAAGAACAGGGACCGGCACTTCGAAAGCACACCGGTCCCCTTCCCCCGATACACGACGCGGGGGAAATAGAGCTTCCCACAACCCAAAACTAACGCAGGTGCAGGAAGCCTATCTTATAGGTTCGTCGAAAATGGCCTAACAGTTACCATCAATCGCACGGCCCGCCAGCGCACCGGCTGCGCCGCCGATAATTGTGCCAACGGTTTTGTCCCCGCGCCGCGCCACTTCATTGCCCAACAGTCCGCCTGCGATGGCACCAATAATGGTTCCGCCCGTGCCGCGATCGCAGCCACGATAGCGGCGATCATTGCGATAACGACGGTCACGGTAGCGTCGTTGGTCACGATAGGCTCTACGGTCGCGATACCGATCACCGCGATAATAATCCCCGCGGCGATATTCGCGGCGACCTTCGTAACGTATGTCCTGATAATGGCCATTATTCTGGTAATATCCGCCCCGCGCCTCAGCCGGAGTAGCAAATGCCATAGTGGATATGGCTGCAGTAGAAATTGCTAAAGTCCCAAAAATCTTCCTGATCATCTTCTTAACTCCAGTATGGATCTTGACCCCATAGTTCTGATCCGTCTCGGTGATGCCCGACAACCATGCTTTTAGGATGATTCGGTTGAGCCAAGGCTGAATGTTGGTTTTATCTTAGGTTAATGTTAAGCGCCATTTTTATGAACAGAATGAAATTTTATGCATGTTCCTAACCTTTTAAGCCATTGTTTTGGTTCTCGGTTTTGGATAGCCATCAACACAATCAGCCACGGAGAGATCACGATGAAGCTAGAAGGTAAAACAGCAGCAATAACCGGCGGCACGGCTGGCATAGGACGGGGAATTGCCGAGGCATTTCTTGCAGAAGGTGCGAACGTTGCCCTGATGGCGCGCAATGCAGAGAAAGGCGCCAAAGTTTTGGAAGAGTTGAAGGCAGGCGACCGTGCGATGTTTGTGGCCGGCGATGTTATGGAACAGGATCAGGTTGAAGGCTTTATCGATCAGGCGGCCGAACGCTTTTCTACAGTCGATATATTGGTAAACAATGCCGGCGGTGCAGGCGATCTGGCGCCTCTCGCTGAGCTGACCGACGAAACATTCGACCAGACCATGAAATGGAACATATATTCTACATTCTGGGCCACACGCCGGGCACTCAAACCAATGATCGCTCAAAAATGGGGCCGGGTAATCAATATTTCTTCGACGGAGGGAAAGATGGGTAAACCCACCTTCGCGCCCTACACGATTGCCAAGCACGGGATTAACGGCATGACCAAATCTGTGGCACAGGAAGTGGGCACGTCTGGCATCACTGTAAATTCCATCTGTCCGGGGCTGGTTATCACTGATCTTATCCTGGATAGTGGTCCGGCAACTGCTGCTGGACTGGGCATGACGTTTGACGAGATGATCGACATGTTCTCTCAGGAAAGTGCCCTAAAGCGCCCCAACACCGTCGAAGAAGTCGCAGCAGTCGCCGTGATGCTCGCGTCTGATGCAGGCGGCGGTATTACTGGTGCGATGCTGAGCGTCGATGGCGGCGCCTCTCAATATTAGCGGCGTTTAACGTTTTTCTCACCGAATTTTGCTATCCCGCAAACCATGGTGGGATTGAGCGAGATGTTTGTTTTGGCGGCTATATTGCTTGTCTTGCTGATGTGGTGGTTATGGCCTGATCACAAGGAAAACGATCTCGCAGCGCCGCCCAAAGATTATGCAAAGAAATATATCGCGCCGGATAGGGACAATGCCCCGACCGAAGCGGAGCCTGTGCAAAACCAACCCGTTGAAATTCGGTCTATCACCCCATCCCGCAACACCGCGGTAAAGACAGAAGCGGACTATAGCGAAGAAGACCTGATGATGCGCGACGTGCGGGCTGCATTGCACAGAGGCGCGAAGGGTGAGGCCGTTCGCCGCGTGCGCCGTACAAAGAAGATGACAATGGTCGAGGCGATGCATTTCGTGGATGAAATCGCAATGGCCGCCGGGCAAAGCGATATCTAGTGGCAACAGCACCCTAGCGCGCTGAACCTTCTTTCCGCTTCTTGGCGGCCTCCATTACACCTGCCCATGGGTCTGTCGCTTTTGTGGGTTCCCCAGGCTCCGTCATATCCGCACCCGCGACATCATTGTTTTGCAGGTCAGATTCCGGAATGGAGCAATAGGCAGTGATCAGCACCATGGCCGACCAACCCAGCGCATTCCAGCGGTTAGCAAAGACACGGTTGAGACGAATTCCAAACATGGGCTTAGGCCTTATCCAAACAATCTTAAGCAATAGTAGGCAGCGATGTGCTTTCGGGTGCGTCACCCAATATTTTCAATACCTAATATTTAGGATAATTTCCCACTATTAGGCTTCACGATCGATATGCGCAACGATCAAAACCTCCTATTTCATTGTTTTAAAGCAATAAAATGAAACTGGCACGCACCATGCAAAGCTAGACATATCTTCGCAAAGATAAACAGCGAAGGCCAAAACAAACCCGAAAGGAAATTAAAATGTCGAATGCAAATTTTTCAAACCAGGTTCTCGCTGCTGTAGCCGCCCTATTCTCTGCCGCAGTTTTCGTCGGCGCTAGCATCGGCCCAGCCACACAGAATGCCGCATCTTTGATCGCATAATATAACTCGTCTTTTACACCAAAAAGGAACTCAAATCATGTTTACGCAAACTCAATTCGCCTCCGCTTTTGCAGCGATAATCTCTTCTGCAATCTTTGTTATTGCCGCCGTTGGTCCTGCTGCCAACAGCTCCGCCTCGCTTCTGATCTGAGCATCAGCTCACTAATACAAGGAATAGAAAAATGTTCTCGCCCAACCTGAAAAATCAAATTGCAGCCGGCCTGGCCGCCGTCATGTCAGCCGTAATCTTCATAAGCGCCAGCATTGGCCCGGCGACGACACAGCTTGCCCCGTTTGTTGCCTAAGCTACTGACAAGCCCTCAAGAAGCTCTTGAGAGCTTCCCCGGATCCCTTCAAACTGATTGAAAATTTTTTACCATTTAGATTGATATATGCCCGATTGCCCCTCGCCAATGCCGGAAATAGTGCATGACGATTGGGCAGATAGAATTGCGGCATATGATAGGGATCACCCTCCAGACGAACCGGTAACATACGTGCCAATATGCCTATGGCTGCGCCGTCATCTACACGGATCGTGAACCCAAATTGATCATCAGCGGCCAATTCGCGCGGCGTTGCAATCAACAAATTTGCAATTCTAACGCTGCCGTCCCCCTGTTTCTGACACCCCATCGTCCACAATTGATTGTCCGTCTCCGGTACTTCAAATGCCAGAACCGGTCCATTTGCGAAATTGCGATAGTGCCATATCATGCCATTATCCTGTCCAGCATCCGGATAGTTTTCGAGTGTATAGGAAGCATTTGCGGATTGCGCCGCGGCCGGAAGATGCGTTGACGCCGTAATGATAAAGGCAGATAAAAGTCCGTAATAACCAACTGTTCGTTTCATATGATAAATCTATCCCTTCGATGCGAGCTTGCAAAGCCGCAATAGCCTCCGAATTGCGCAGGAACTACATCCGCCCGCCCGCGAAATACCCAGTGGAGAAACTATCGCATATTCGTCCCGTCTGGTGTATCAATTGTTCGAGGTAAAAGGCGAACGATTTGAATTTGAACCCATATAGCATTTGGATAGGCTGGGCCGCGATTGCCCATGCAGCGCTCAGTTTCCTGCCAATCCCGCTGCCCATGCTGCCGCCGTCGCAATGGGTTGGCTTGGCCTTTCTCCTCCCCGGTATCGGTATGGCGGCGCTCACTTTGCTGCCAATGCTATTGTTCGCTGCCGGGATCGGGCTGGTGAAGGAATGGGATGGCGGAAAGAAACTTTTCGCCATCTGGGCCGCGATTGCCGGCGCAGGGGCGTTATTTGGTCTATCAAATGACATGCAAGGCGCAATAATCGATCTGGTGATATTAGGCCTGTGCCTGATTGTCATATTCTGGAACGATTGGCGCCGAATACGTTGGAAGATGCGGCACTAGTTACCATTTTCGGCCATGCTTCAGTCCTTTTTTAACGGGTATTTTCTAAACTGGCGGCATGCAAAGCCGCAATATCATTCGATTTCCAGCCGCAAAAACAGGGCTCGCGTTTCCCACAAAAACGCGGCGTTCAAACGTTCCAAAATCCGGCGGAAAAGCCAAAATAACTATCGGTTGGCCAGCGTTCAGTATCATCACGTCCGCGGCCTGCCTGGCGCTATTCGCAGCGATTTGGTTTAGCGGCGGCGCCCCTGCGTCGCAAAGCGCCGTGATCGATCCCTATCGAACAAGTTTCGGCATCTGCTTTGGCCCCTCCCGCTATAGCTGCGTGGTCGATGGTGATACATTCTGGTTTGAAGGCAGCAAAATCAGGATATCCGATATCAATACGCCGGAAATCTCTCGTCCCGGATGCGCGGCGGAAAAACGATTGGGCGACAAAGCCAAATACCGTTTACAGGAACTGCTCAACGCTGGAAGCTTTGATCTGGAAGGTGATATCTTCAACGACAAGGACAAATATGGCCGCGACCTGCGCGTGGTAACGCGCGGCGGCGAAAGCTTGGGACAGGTACTCGTCTCAGAAGGCCTTGCCGAGGAGTGGCAGGGATACCGCCGCAACTGGTGCTAGGCCTTACTCAATCCCCTCGTGGTCATAGCTGATAACCCGGCTGATCTTCCAACCGGCGGGACCGGCGGCGTCGCGTTTCCACATATGCATGAACACGCCTTTTTCGCGGGCGATGCTGGAACCGTCTGGCATGACCTGATGAAATTCGTGGCGGCCATGCTGCATCGCGCCAAAATCACCGATCATATGCGTGGTCAGGCTATCCTCAACCAACACCCGTTTCCCGCCACCGCAATCACGCTTCACATCGGCGATAAAGGCGTCCGCGGTCGTATAAGACAACCCGTCGCGGTCATGATAAAATTCCAGATCATCGGCAAGCAGGCCGCTGACCACGTCCATCTCACAAGTTTCGAAGGCCGCCTTGAACAGCTTTGCATCGAGTTGTTTCAGATTCGCAGCCACCGATTCCTGCGTTTCCGGTACAGCATCCACAGCCTGTGCAGCAGTGCCCGAGCTAGCGGCAGCAAGCGCGGCGGTTGATAATATTTTCTGTGTGCGGGTCATGATATAGGTCCTCCATGCAGGACCGGGATGATCATGCTGTATTGGTGTTCTATACCGATAATACGGTTAGTCAAGTGGAGTTGTGGTCTTTATCAATAACGGCCAATCAACCCCGTTCCTCATCCTGAACTTATTTACCTTCGCGGGCCTATCTGCTCACGGTAACGACCGTGCTGGCAAGCATATTTGCGGGTGTACTGGCCATCTGGACCGACGAGAAAACCCTCGGCCCTTGGATTGGTACAATTGCCCTAGTCCCTGCCGCAACGGCATCAATAGCCAGCCAGTTGAAACTCGTCGAGAAGGCGAACTGGTTTTATAACTGCAGCATCGAATATAAGGCGTTATCGCGTGAGTTCATGCTTCTTAAATCGTTCAGCACATCAACGCAGTCAATCCAAACCGCAATAGATCGCTTGAATCAATCGGAAAGACAGGCAGATCGCGGTTGGTCACCGCGCCTTTCTTTCTTTTTCGATAAGTCACCACAATCGAGTTGAATGAGGAACTTGGCAGTAATGCTTTCTTCCGTTCGATCCCATCCATAGCACTAGTCATTGCGAGCGCAGCATGGCAATCCAGAGCATCGTTCACAATCCCGCTGGATTGCCGCGTCGCTCCGCTCCTCGCAATGACGATGTATGATGGGCGGCGATGATTGAGGTGTTAATTTGGGGATTGTTGCACCTGTCACTGTGATTCCGTAATTCCTGTCACCGTAATTCA
>CALKXX010000170.1 GCA_938003725.1 uncultured Sphingomonadaceae bacterium
TGGAGGGGTCCCATAAATTTTGACCGGTAATGAGTTGTACAAAATTGATGACGTTCTGGCGGAAATATATAGCAATTAGTCCCAATATTATCCCGGCAGCGATACCCAATGTTCCGATGGATGTGCCCACCACGACAAATATGCGGATCAGCGACGCACGCGATGCACCCATCGTCCTTAATATAGCAATATCCCGAGTTTTGGCGCGCACCAGCATGATCAAGGACGATAATATATTGAAGACCGCGACCAATATAATGATCGATAAGATAACGAACATCACCACCCGCTCGACCTGTAATGTCTCAAATAGCGATGCGTTAAGTGACTGCCAATCCGTAATCACCCCGCTATCTGCTACTTTGGGCGCCAAGGGTGCCAGAATATCACTCACATTGTCGGGGTCATTAGTCGTAATCTCAATCATCCCTACCTGATCACCAAGTAACAATAATGTTTGCGCATCTTCCATCGGCATAATGACAAATGCCTTGTCATATTCATAAACGCCCACTTCAAATATCGCGGAAACTTCATAAGCTATCTCTCGCGGCACTGTACCAAAGGGTGTCGATCTTCCTTGCGGATTGATAACGGTGATCCGGCTGCCAACCTGTGCACCCAATGTCGTTGCAAGGCGGCTACCAATACCAATTCGCCCTGCCCCCGGTTCCAGTCGGCCCAAATCCCCCGCGACGGTTTTCCCGTCCAACGTTTTGTTGTTCAAAATATCGGGAATCAACATCCCTCGGACCAAAACTGCCTCTACGCGGCCATTGAAGGTCGTCAGCAAAGGTTGCTCAATCAACGGAGAGGCGGACACTACGCCAGGTGTCTGGCGCGTATCTTCCAGCAAATCACGCCAATCATTGAGCCGCCCACCGTACCCCTGAACGACTGCGTGTCCATTCAATCCAACGATCTTGTCAAACAACTCCGCGCGAAACCCGTTCATCACGCTCATAACCACGATAAGTGCGGCAACACCGAGCATGACCGCAATCAAGCTGATGCTCGCCACCAAAAAGATAAACCCTTCACCCTTGCCGGGCAGCAAATAGCGTTTGGCAATGACCCATTCGTAACGGGATAATAACATATCGGGAATGATCTTCCTTGACTGGATTGGTTCGGCTTTAGAATTGCTTGGCTTTGCAGGCAAGAGGCATTCGGGCTATTACAGGTGGTTAAGATGCTGTTGCCCATATGACACAAGGCTGAACGAATATTGCAGTTATGTGAAATATCACATGACATTATCGACCTATACGATCAGAGGTAGTTTCAGAATCAATCACCGGTAAACGGTCATGGTTCAGGGATCCTTTTCGGTTCCGCCAAATGTTGGGGGACATGCGGCGTCGAACGGATTGGAAAACAGGGGGACGATTTTTTCGTCACCATTTTCGCCCGGATGCTTAATTGCATCCGGGCGTTTTTTTGTTTGTGGTAATAATGGTGACGAAAAAATCATCAAACTGTTGGAAACAAACCTGTTTTGTCCCTCTTGAAATCGAAAAAAATTTTCATATCTTAAATATGCGAGGTGCCAATATGGATCTTGCATATTCAACGGATGCCGCATTTGCGGGTCCACTATTTTAATTGCTCAATATGAGGATATAGATATGAACCGTTTTGATTTTACCCCCTATCGCCGTTCGACCGTTGGCTTTGACAGGCTATTTGACTTGCTTGAGAATAACGCTCGGGCTCAGCAATCCGAAAACTACCCCCCGTTCAACATTGAACGTAATGGCGAAGATAATTATCGGATCACGCTTGCTGTCGCAGGTTTTAAAGATAGCGAGATAGAAATTACCGCCCAGCAAAACCTTTTGCTGGTCGCAGGTACCAAAGAAACATCAAATGCTGACGGCACGGAATTTCTGCACATGGGAATCGCCAACCGCAATTTTGAACGCCGCTTCGAACTTGCCGATTTTGTGCGTGTGGACAACGCCGCTTTGGCCGATGGGTTGTTAATCATCGACCTTGTGCGAGAAATTCCAGATGCGATGAAACCGCAAACCATTGCGATCAACGATGGCGGCAATGTCACAAAAATTTCAGACAAACGCAAAAAGTCGAAAGATAAAGCTGCATAGCCTTGTCTTTAGGCAAAGAAAATTTGAGCAGCCGGAGAAATTCGGCTGCTGTTTTATTTTCCACCAAAATAAAATGGGGCAGCCAGATGAGGATCCGACTGCCCCTGACACCCGCGTGGTGTCACTCTTGACGAAATTAGCCCGGGTCGCAAATGGCCAATCTCAATCAAGAATCTGCATTGGCAATATTGGAAAGCGTTGCGTGATTAAGTATCCGCACTTTCCCACTTTCAACCGATACAATGTCGTCTTCCGACCAGGCTGAAAGTTGCCGATTAATATGTTCGCGCGACATTCCGGCGAAGTTGCCGAGTTCGCTTTGACTCAAATCCAGTTTTAGGCGGCCTTCTTCCGCGCCTACAACCGATAAACGTAGTAAATAACGTGCCAATCTGGGACCGGAAGTATAGGCACGGTCCCCTTCAATCATAGTATTGGCGGTCCTGATTCGGCTCGCCATCACCTTTAACAGGCGTAAAGCCATATTTTTATGCTTCAGCAATATCTCTTCAAAAGCATCCCGCGTTATCGTAAGCGCCGTTGTGGGCTCGATAGCAGTTATACTGGCCGTCCGTTCGCCGCCGTCTAGCAACGCAATCTCGCCCAATACTTGCCCTGGCTCTGCATAGTCAAGGACGATTTCATGACCATTGCTGGCGATCATACTGGTTCGCGCATTGCCCGAAAGCAATATCAGTAGCGAATTTCCAGGATCCCCCTGCATGATCAATTCATCCCCTTTCCCATATTGCACAAAATGCCCGCGCAATATCAAATCTGCCAATTCGGCCTCATCACAATCAGCAAACAGGCTGTGCTCTGCCAATATGTCCGCAAGGTCTTCGGCTTTCACTATTTTGCTCCAACCCGATTCGCCCACTTGGTGAATTTGTTAATAACCAAATCACACTGCATGAATGTGACAATAGTCACTTGACGTAAAATTGATTGGATAAAATGGACACGGTCATCGGGAAATATTGAAAAAGGCCGAAAAAAACCTATCGAAAGTGACTAGACTAACCGACTTTGCTTGACCGCAGCCCCGATAAACGAAGCGAAAAGCGGGTGCGGATCAAATGGCTTACTCTTGAGCTCCGGATGAAATTGAACGCCGACAAACCAACTATGGTCCGGGCGCTCAACAATTTCCGGCAGTTCTCCGTCCGGAGACATACCGGAAAAGATAAGGCCCGTGTCTTCGAGTCGATCAACATAGCCTTTGTTCACTTCATAGCGATGTCGATGACGTTCGCTAATCTCGCGCTCGCCATAAATATCACTAACCTTCGAGCCTTGCTGAAGCACAGCATCATAGGCACCGAGCCGCATTGTACCGCCCAAATCACCACCAGCTTCGCGTTTTTGAAGGCCTTCTTCTGTCATCCATTCGGTGATCAGGCCGACGACTGGTTCGCTTGTCTCTCCAAATTCTGTGGTCGATGCGGCGTTAAGCCCTGCCATATTTCTTGCGGCCTCCACACAAGCCATTTGCATGCCAAGGCAAATCCCGAAAAATGGTATATCATTTTCACGGGCAAATTTGACGGACCCGATCTTGCCATCGCTGCCGCGCTCTCCAAAGCCGCCCGGGACCAAGATCGCATGCAACGGCTCCAGTTTGGCTGCCAAATCCGTTTCATTTTCAAAAAGCTCAGCGTCAAGCCAGCGTACCTGTACCTTTACACGATTGGCTAGGCCGCCATGAAATAAAGCTTCCTGCAGAGACTTGTAGGCGTCTTGCAAGCCGACATATTTACCGACCACCCCTACGATGACTTCGCCTTCGGGATTTTCGATCCGCTCCATTACATCGGTCCAGCGCGTCAATTCAGGCGCAGGAGCGTCATCGATACCAAATGCGTGCAACACTTCGCTGTCGAGGCCTTGCTCATGATATTGCAGCGGCACATTGTAGATGCTGCTGGCGTCCAGCGCAGGAATTACCGCTTCTTTCCGAACATTGCAGAATTGGGCGATTTTCGCGCGCTCGCCATCCGGCAAGTCATGCTCGCAGCGACATAAAAGGATATCCGGCTGGATTCCAAGTGATGTCAATTCGCGAACACTATGCTGCGTGGGCTTGGTCTTCAACTCTCCGGCAGCAGCGATGTAAGGCACGAGGGTCACATGGACTGAAATAGCATTTGCGCGCCCGACATTGTTGCGCAATTGCCGAATCGCCTCAATAAAGGGCAGGCTCTCAATATCGCCAACAGTGCCGCCAATCTCGCACAGTACGAAATCAATATCCTCCAGCTGGTCTTGTGCGAATTCCTGAATAGCATCAGTCACGTGCGGAATGACCTGAACGGTCGCGCCCAGATAGTCTCCGCGACGTTCCTTACTGATGATGGACTGATAAATACGCCCTGAGGTCACATTGTCGGATTGCATGGAGGGAACGCCGGTAAAGCGTTCATAATGCCCCAGATCGAGATCGGTTTCCGCCCCATCGTCAGTCACATAAACTTCGCCATGCTGATAGGGGGACATCGTCCCCGGATCCACGTTGAGATAGGGGTCAAGCTTACGGATTCGTACCGAATATCCACGAGCTTGCAGCAGCGCGCCTAGGCTCGCTGCCATTAGTCCTTTGCCGAGTGATGAGACCACACCGCCGGTTATAAAAATATATCGCGCCATGGGAGGAAAGGCTTAAGCCGTGTCGCTACCTCATGGCAATCCCGCGAATCCGGAAAAGCAAAAATTATCTGTTGATAAGTTTCTGAAAACCCGATTTTCGACAGTTTTTACTGATCGAGGGGTACTGCGCCGTTAGCGCCTTCGGTCGCAGCTTCTTCGCCTTCGCCGTTATTTGCGGCTGCGGCTGCAGCAGCGGCCAATGGATCATCCGATGGAGCCGTATTGCTGCCGGTCAACGGAACCGCGTCATTTGATTCAATTGGCGCCGCAGGTACATTGTCACGTGTCAGGCTTTGATCGATAGTCGAGGGTTTTCCTTCCGCGGCCGCCAGTACAGCTAGCGTGATTGATAGTGCTACGAACAAAACCGCCAGCGCCGTTGTCGTCCGCGTCAGCAAGTCTGCTGCACCGCGTGCAGACATCATACCCGATGGCGAGCCGCCAACACCCAGTCCGCCACCTTCAGATTTCTGCATCAGGATAACCCCGACGAGCATGGCAGCTACAATGGCTTGAACAACGGTAAGAAATAGAAACATGGTTTTTCCGAACTATTTGGGGAGGCTTTGCTCCAACGTGCAGCGCACATAGCGACTGACACACGCAGATTCAAGCGATGATAGTCCAACAAATATGACCGTTTGAGTATAAAACATCGATCACGAGGCTAGTTTGCACTGTTTCTATATGGGGAAAACTCCCCGCTGCGAGGCTCGGCCACATCTACCGGGTTTGGAAAAGTATGGTCAGTTAGCTGGATCGCAGGGCGATATGAGGCTATGAACGGGCGCATTCAGCCAATGAAGGGAAATTGAAATGAAAAAGAGTCGTCTTGCCTTGGCAATCGCAGCTATCGGTTTTGCCTCACCCGTTGTCGCAAAAAATGCCAAAGACGTTATTATGCCGGAATCCCCTCAAGCATTGGCCTTTCAGAATGCGGTGGGATTTGCCGATGCTGTGATCGCGGGCGACATGGTCTATCTTTCCGGTGTCGTTGCGGTGCCCGCCCCCGATGCCACAAGCATGAAACCGGCGTATGAAGAGGCCTTTGGCCGCATTGAAAAAACCTTGGAACGTGCTGGTGTGAGCTGGGATGACGTGGTCGATATGACCACTTTTCACACCGATTTGGCAAACCAAATAAACGAATTTTCAGAGGTTAAGAACCGCTATGTGAAAGCGCCCTTCCCTGCTTGGACGGCCATCGGAAATGCAATCCTATTTGAACCGACCGCAGTTGTGGAAATAAAGGTGGTGGCGCGAAAGTCGAATTGATCTGAACAAGCTATATTTATTGAACACCCTTTATCGAACGTCATAAAATTGATCGATAACGCGCCCAACTAATGCGCTCATTTGGACAGCAGCTTAGATAGTGGGTCGAGCTATTCGCTTGCCTTTCGTTCGGCTGGTCAGGTGGAATTTTCGACATCGGTCACACAGATATGAACGAAGCGGAAAGTCGGCGAGCTGCGCCGCCAATTGCGCGTCCTCTTCTAATTTATATCGCTTCTTCTTTTTGCAAACACTTAACCGTGTACGCATGGATCTTCTCTCAATAGAGAACGGTCAACAATCAAATGTCCGCAAATCATTGGTCTTCCTAGTCGATCTAACGAAATTTCATAGCTGACGAAATCGCTACCATGGGTGTTCCAAGCCTTCCCATGTCCAGAAGCGTCCCGATTGAGCTGCCGTCAATCCCTCAATAAGCCGGAACAGGCCTGTAGCAGCTTCATCGACAGAGATATCCGCAGAACTTCCGCCCATATCGGTTCGAACCCATCCGGGATGAACCGGACACGCTATGATCCCATCTTGTTCTAGTTCTAGCGATAACACCTGCATGACTTTGTTTACCGCAGCCTTCGAACTGCGATAAGCAAACGATCCTTTGCTCTTACGGTTCAGAGAGCCCATCTGGCTGGAAAGCGTCACTACTCTTGGTTTTTTTGCTGTCTTTAGACTTTCCAAGAGCGCTGCCGTAATCCGTAAAGGTGCCATTGTATTGACCTGAAAAGCATGACTCCAAGCATCATAATCCATATCTGCAATGCCTTGATATTCACCGCCCATTACTCCCGCGTTGTTCACTAGGATATCAAGCGGCTGTCCTTTCAGAGCGTCTCCAAGCCTTGAAACTGATGCGCCATCGGCCACATCAAGCTGAGTGACCACGAGGTTCTCATTCTGGAAAAACTCAGACAATCCACCAGTTTTGTTTGGATCGCGACAGGCCGCGATAACTTTGTACCTCTCCCTTATAAACAACTTGACCAAAGCCAGACCGATACCCCGATTGGCGCCTGTAATAAGAACGGTTTCCATGGTAGAAATATCCTGCAACTTTTAGAGCTTTCAGGCGAAATAAGTTGGCGCAAACGGAGTCGCTCCAATAAATGACACGCGCCCTTAGGTCGCCTCAGCCGCCTCGATGATCGGTCCAAATTTTTCGGCATTCAAACTCGCTCCGCCGACCAGTCCACCGTCGACATTTGGTACCGCTAGCAATTCTGCCGCATTACCACCGTTCATCGATCCACCATATTGAATTCGGACAGCGTCACTGCCTTCACCCATAAGCTCGCCGAGCTTTGCTCGGATTGCGCCGTGCATTTCCTCTACGTCCGATATTTCGGGTACGCGGCCGGTGCCGATGGCCCAGACCGGCTCATAAGCTATGGTGAGCCAATCCGCATTAGCGCTGTCGGGAAAGCTTCCTGCGAGTTGACCTGTGACCACGGCCACGGCCTGTCCTGCATCTCGCTCTTCTTCGGTTTCGCCGACACAGATGATCGCCCCTAAACCAGCGGCATGCACCGCCTCCGCCTTCGCTTTCACGTCAGCGTCACTTTCACCGTGGTCGGCGCGGCGTTCACTGTGGCCAAGAATGGTATAGGTCGCGCCGGCTTCCTTTAGCATCGCTGCCGAAACATTCCCGGTATGCGCGCCTTTTTCATTAAAATGGCAATCCTGCGCTCCTATGGCAAAATCCGGATTGGCATTCGCAGCCGCGGTGATCAACGTGATCGGCGGGCATATACCAACGTCGACACCGCCATGTTTGGCGGCGATCGCGGCAATATGAGCGATATCCGAAAGCTGTGCCTGCATACCGTTCATTTTCCAGTTGCCGACGATATATTTGCGATTTGCCATAATTTGCCCTGCCCTTGTTCAAAGTTTTTTGGGAGCTAACAAAATTTCGGCAAGAGGCCAATCTATTACATTGAAAAGCAGACCCGTTTCGCTTGAACCACAAAGCCAAGCCGCCTAAAGAGTGTCCATTATTTTTCTCGTTTAACAGATTGCTTTTTTCATGATCAGCTTTTTTCGTCGCATATTCGCTTCAAAAATCGGACTATTTTTTACGATGGCCTTCGTCGCGCTTATCGCGGTGGCGTTCGCATCTTCTGATGTCACCGGCACAGGCGCCTTTGGCGGTGTCACCGGGTCTGGAACCGCAGCACAGGTTGGTGACGCTGAATTGAGCACATCCGAACTTAATCAATCGGTCAACAACGCGTTTCGCGCCGAACAGCGTGAAAACACCGCCCTGGATGTCAAAACCTATGTTGAAGGCGGCGGATTTGACAGCGTCTTGGAGCGGTTAATCAACAGTTTTGCCATTGCCGCATTTGGTGACAAATACGGCATGACGGCCGGCAAAAGACTCGTTGATGCAGAAATCGCTGGCATACAGGCATTTCAGGGCGCAGATGGCCAGTTTAGCGAAGAGGCGTTTCGTGTGGCTTTGCAAACGCAAGGTATTAAGGAGAAGCAACTTCGCGATGATTTTACACGCAATCTGATGGCAGATCAGCTGCTGCCATTGGCCGGATATGCCGCGTCTGTACCAACAAAACTTGTCGTTCCTTATGCCTCGTTGTTGCTTGAGGGCCGCGAAGGTAAAATTGCAATTGTCCCGTCCACTGCATTTATCAGCAATACCAAGCCGGCTGATGCTGCGGTCAAAGCATTCTATAGCAAAAATAGCTCTCGCTATACGATTCCAGAACGTCGCTCGATCCGATATGCATTGTTTGACAAGTCGCGCTTCAACGACAAGATTATACCGACCGATAAAGAGATTGAGGGACAATATAATCTCGACCAGGCAAAATATGCTGCCACCGAAACCCGCAATCTGGAGCAAGTTATTGTCCCAACCGAGGATGCGGCCAAAGCGCTGGCGGTCAAAATTACCGGCGGTACCGCAATCAATGCAGCAGCCCAGTCCGTTGGCCTTTCTGCTGCTGAGATAGGGTCGGTCACAAAGGATGCTCTTTCGAAGTCCGCGTCACAATCGGTTGCCAACGCGGTATTTGCAGCTACATCAGGCGGCGTTTCTGCGCCCGCGCAAAGCGCGCTTGGTTGGCATATTGTGAAAATCAACAGCGTCGATCAGGTCAAGGGCAAGACCCTGGCCGAGGCGCGTCCAGAAATTGTTACGGAGTTAACACAGAAGAAAATTGATGAAGCAATGGCCGATCTGACCGTTCGTATGGAAGATGAATTTTCCGGCGGCGCATCGTTGCAGGATATTGCCGAAGCAGAAGCATTGAAGATCGAATCTACGCCAATGCTTCTCGCCAACGGGCAAAACCCGGAAAATCAAAACTATCAACCTATCCCGGAAATGCAGCGTATTTTACCGGCGGCTTTTGCGTTGGAGGAAGATTCTGATCCGCAACTGGTAGAGATCATCCCCGGGCAGCAATATGCCGTTGTCGATGTCAACGAAATCACACCGGCAGCGCCGCCCGCGCTAGCCAAAATACAGCAAGTCGTCATGCGGGATTACATTCTCGATCAGGGATCCAAAAAGGCCAAGACCATTGCTGATCAAATATCCAAAGCCGTCAGCGGTGGTACGGTGCTTTCCAAGGCACTTGCCGACGCCAAAGTGAAATTGCCTCCCGTACAAAATGTCAAAACAACGCGTTCGGAATTGGTGCAACTCAGCCAGCAAGGGCAACAGGTTCCTCCCCCCCTCTCCCTGATGTTTAGCATGGCAGAGGGCAGCGCAAAAACACTACAGGCGCCTGGTGACCAAGGTTGGTTCGTTGTTTCTCTTGAGAAAATCGATCGCGGAGACGCGTCCGAGCGGCAAGACCTTTTGGCTGCAACCAATCAGCAATTCAAACAAGTATTTGGTAACGAATATACCGAGCAGTTCATCAACGCGATGAAAGCAGATGTCGGGGTTGAACGTAATACCGATGCCCTAGAAAGTTTGAAACAGCAAATGGTCGGCGGCGGTCGTTAACATATCCATGCGCAGTTTCGGAACAGATGCTGCGCTCAAAGCGCTTAGTGAAAATAACCCCGCGCTGATTTGGCGCCGACAGGTTGCAGACACCGAAACGCCGGTATCCGCCGCGTTAAAACTGATGGTAGCTGATCGCGGCGACTTTTTGCTGGAGTCGGTCGAAGGCGGAGAGACACGTGGGCGTCACAGCTTGATCGGGTTGGCGCCCGATCTGGTGTTTCGCGCGGATGGTGAGCGCGCAGAGATCAACCGCAATTGGTTGTCCGACCGAGAGGCATTTGCCTCGGAAGATTGCGATACGCTGGAAGCCTTGCGCACGCTCGTCAAAGCCTGCCGAATGGAAGTCCCACCAGAGTTACCAAGTGCCCTTGCCTGTCTGGTGGGTTATTTTGGGTATGAGACTATCGGTTTGGTGGAGAATTTGCCGCGCGCAACCAAGTCTGACCTAGATCTGCCCGATATGCTGTTCACGCGGCCCACCGTCATATTGATCTTTGACCGTTTAGCAGATGAGCTATTTCTAGTCGCACCGGTCTGGCCGGAAATCCGGGGCAGCATTGAAGATAGAATTGCAGTGGCGGACGAACGTCTTGATAAAGTGGAGCGCGAGTTAAGCGAGCCGATGACTAAGTCAAAACAAGACGCTTTGACGCCCAGTGCGTTAATCTCACTCGATCCAAATAAAATCGACTATTCTGCTCAACTTTCGGCCGAAAAATATGGAGAAATGGTTCTTGCTGCAAAAGACTATATAGAAGCGGGGGATATCTTTCAGGTGGTGTTAGCTCAACGATTTACCACGCCCTTCCCGTTACCCCCAGTTGAGTTATATCGCGCGTTACGGCGAATCAATCCATCACCGTTTCTGTTCTTTCTCGACTTACCCGGTTTTGCTTTAATCGGCTCTAGCCCCGAGATATTGGTGCGGGCACGAAACAACGAAGTGACAATCCGTCCCATTGCCGGAACCCGTCCTCGGGGCCAGAATGCTGCGGAAGACAAAGCCAATAAAGAAAGCCTGCTCACAGACCCTAAGGAACGCGCGGAACATTTGATGTTGCTCGATCTGGGACGCAATGACGTAGGCCGCGTCGCAACCGCGAACAGTGTCGAAGTCACCGATAGCTATACCGTCGAGTTTTACAGCCACGTCATGCACATCGTATCGAACGTTGTTGGTGAACTTGCAGCCGACAAAGACGCGCTGGACGCATTGTTCGCAGGATTTCCCGCCGGTACTGTCAGTGGTGCACCCAAAGTCCGTGCTTGCGAAATTATCGCCGAACTAGAACCCGAAACGCGCGGAGCTTATGCTGGCGGCGTCGGCTATTTCTCCCCCGATGGCAATATGGATAGCTGTATCGTTCTACGCACTGGTGTCGTGAAAGACGGAACGCTGCATGTCCAAGCCGGCGCAGGCATAGTTGCAGATAGCGATCCCGCCTATGAACAGGCCGAATGCAAAGCCAAGGCCGGAGCATTGCTAGCCGCTGCGAAGGAAGCGGTGAAGCGCGCGCAGGATTTAGGATTTGGGCAGTAACCGCGCTCATATCAAACGCATAGTCCCGGTTAGATATACGGCAGATCGACACCAGCTGTTAAGATAAAACCATCTTTCGATGTTCGCCGCCAATAAGCTGGCCTACTCCGGAAGGGAAATCAAATGGGCAATCATTCTGGAACCTTCGAAAACGGCGGTATCTTCGACATTTATTCCATCTTCAACGAAGACAAAATCAAACACCCGGTCCTGATCCACATCTTCGTGCAGCATGACCAAAAATTTCTCTTCGGCGTCTGCTGGGTGGTTGACCCGGATCGTCACATTCTTGCTCTGCCCCGGGTTTAAGTAAGCGAACCCAGACACTATATCGCCATCAGGGCGGCCATCGATAACCGGATGAAGGACCAGCCAACCCGCTTTCTCAATGGTAACTTCCGGAAAGGTGATCGCGGTTGTGTTTGCGCGCAAGGTGGATACGTTTGCTCCATTGACGCTTATCTCCGAAACAATCGATTCCTCATTGCGGCGGGTCAAGCCTGCGACCTCGATTGCGTTGGCCTTGCCATTACCCATCGTCATTT
>CALKXX010000171.1 GCA_938003725.1 uncultured Sphingomonadaceae bacterium
TGCTTTTGAAGCTTTGTGGAACCTCGGCATCTGGCGTTCGACGCTTTGCATGTTGAGCTATGGCAAGGCAAAGGTCTTCCCGAACAAGAATGTGAAGAGCTTTGAAGACTGGACGGTCAATCAGTTCGGCTACAAGCTCTATTCGATTTTCTTCAAAACCTATACCGAGAAGGTTTGGGGCATGCCGTGCGACGAAATGTCTGCGGACTGGGCCGCGCAGCGTATTAAAGGGCTTAGCCTTTGGAATGCTGTCACCGATGGCCTTAAAAGATCACTCGGTCTGAACAAGAAACCCAATGACGGGCAAGAAGTGAAAACGCTTCTCGAAACCTTCCGCTATCCGCGCCTCGGCCCCGGTATGATGTGGGACGCTGCAAAAGCCCATGTCGAGGCTAAGGGCAATGAAGTGATGATGGGGCACGGTCTTAAGCAACTTGCGCAAGATGCCGATGGCAACTGGCGGATGAGCACGTCGTCGGACGATGGCGATGCGGTTATCACCGCCAAGCATGTGATTTCCAGTGCGCCAATGCGCGAGTTGGCGACCCGTATCCATCCGCTGCCGCAATCTTTGCCGGAAGCGCAGGATCTGAACTATCGTGATTTCCTGACCGTGGCGATCATGGTGAAATCCGAAGATCTGTTCCCCGATAACTGGATTTATATCCATGATGACCGGGTGCAGGTGGGCCGGGTACAGAATTTCCGCAGCTGGTCTCCCGAAATGGTACCGGATGAGAATATCGCCTGTGTCGGTCTGGAATATTTCTGTTTTGAAAATGACAATCTCTGGGCGTCTTCTGACGAAGAACTGGTTGAGCTGGCCAAGAAAGAAATGGCGATCCTGAACCTGTGCAAACCCGAAGATGTGGTTGGCGGCGCGGTTGTGCGTCAGGAAAAAGCCTATCCGGTTTACGATGACAGCTATGAGGACAATGTCGAAACCATGCGCAGCGAGTTGGAAAGCCGGTTCGAGACACTGCACATGGTCGGCCGCAACGGCATGCATCGTTATAATAATCAGGATCACGCGATGATGACCGCGATGCTGACGGTGGAAAATATCGAAGCCGGAACGCGCAAATGGAACGTCTGGAACGTCAACGAAGACGCCGAATATCACGAAGCTGGCGATGAGGGTGCGGAAAAGGTTGTGAAAGCTGAAATCAGTGAAGACCGGGCAGCAGCTCTTGAAAGCATGCGCGACGTACCAACGCGGATTGAAGAAGAGGCTCCCGAAGCCAAATCCGGTAAGAAAGCGGCCTAAACACCATGGCGCATCGTCAACTGGATCGGCGGTCAATGGTGGGCCGTGTGGTGGGAAACCTCCCCGGGCCGCTGGCTTTGCTGAACCGGTTTTCGATCACGCGCTATTTGATGGCCAGCGTCGTCAGCCTGGCCTTTGATGTCGCGCTGTTCATGGTGCTGGTGGAATTTGCGATGACGCCCAGTTGGGCCTCGGCGGCGGGTTACACCGCCGGTATCGTGGTGCACTGGTTGATATCCTCCAGCTTCGTATTTCCCGGCAAAACGAAACAGGGTGTCGCGCTGCAATTGCAACGTGTGGGTTTTCTTAGCACCGCTATTTTCGGGCTGGCGATTACCGTTGGTATTGTGAGCTGGCTAACCGATCTGGGTGCGATGCCGGTTGTCGCAAAGGGCGTCGCCGTGTTTGTCAGTTTCTTTGCGGTCTATCTGACCCGCAAATATGGGGTGTTCCGTTGAGCGACATTTCTTACGAAAAATTTGATGCTGCCATTGATGAAAGTGCACCGCGGCTTAGCGCTGATCTGAAACGCTTTGGAAATTGGGCGCTGATCTGGATTGCTTTGGCAAACCTGCCTTTTATGGCAATGTGGTTTGTCGGTGCGCCGCCCCGCTATATGGAGATCGCGATTGCCGGATTTACCGGCTTGATCGTCAAACGCATGCCGCGCCCCATTCAATGGATCGCTTTTACCGCGGTTATGGCTTTCTCTATCCTGTCTTTCGTCGCCGGGTTGTTTAACCTGTCGATGAACAGCCTGATTTACTCGTTGCAATTTTTTACCGAAATCAAACCTTCGAACAGCATTGAATATATCGGGGCCGGTGTGGTGATCGTGGGTATATTGATTGCGACCTGGTTCCTTTTGAAGCGCGACACCAATTTTACAAAACCTCTGCATATCCTGTTGGGTGGGGTGTTGATTTTCGCCTTGGTCGGTGCAGATGTGTCGATGGGACAAGGGATGCGCGGCCATTATTTCCGGGCTGCCCCGGCGGGTGCAGATTTCGAATCCGCCGCCGGTAAAACGGGCTTTGCATCACGCGCAGACGGGAAACGTCATCTCGTCCTGATCATGGTCGAATCGCTGGGCGTTCCCAATGATAATCAAGCAATGTCGGACAAGCTTTTCGCCTATTATAACAATAGCGCGATCAAGGATCGTTATGACATTAGTCAGGGCACAAGCCTCTATTATAACAGCACAACATCCGGCGAGTTTCGCGAAATGTGCGGACAATGGGGCGACTATTACGAGCTGTTAGATGCTGGAGATGCAGCAAAGTTAAACTGCCTTCCCGCAATGCTCGCCAAAAAGGGCTATGCGACACAGGCGATGCACAGCTTTGTCGGTGACTTTTTCAAGCGTTCGACATGGTATGCCAATATTGGCTTTGAAAGCCGGGAGTTCTGGCCCGAATTGCAGAAACGCGGAGCTGAATGGTGCGGCGGGGTATTTGCCGGTGCTTGCGACCGACAGGTGCCAAAATTACTGGCGGAAAATCTGAAAAATGCGGAACAGCCGACATTTCTCTACTGGCTGACCCTCAACGCCCATTTGCCGGTGCCGACGGGGTTGAACCTAAACGCCGAGAATTGTGACCGGGTTTCCACAGAACTGGACAAAGAGTTTCCGATGATCTGTCGGCAGTTTGCGATATTCGATGATATAGACAAAGCGCTCGTCAGTGAAATTACCGCGAGCGATTTTCCGGAAGCCGATATCCTACTGGTCGGGGATCATATGCCGCCCTATTTTGATCGGCACCATCGTTCGCAATTTGACCCGGAGCGGGTTCCGTGGCTTTATCTAAAAGCCAAACCGCGGACCGGGGAATAACCGTGAATGCCAAAAAAGCCGGCCTTGTGGGCGGCAACATTCCAGTATTGTTGATTTGGTTCGCGGTATGCGGGGTCATGATTTTCGTTTCACGTGATCAGATTGCCTCTGGTATCGGCTGGGGCCCCGACGATCAATTACGTACTGTGCAATTGCGCGATTGGCTTGCCGGACAAAGTTGGTTTGATGTAACGCAATATCGCATCGGTGAACCCGATAGTCAGCCAATGCACTGGCCGCGCCTGATAGAATTGCCGTTGGCGCTGCTGGTCATTTTACTCACACCATTGCTGGGTTCCGTCAATGCCGAAATCGCAGTGATGGTTGCGGTGCCGCTTATTGGTCTGGGCCTCACCATGTGGTTGGTGATGAAGATTGCAGAACAGCTATTTGATCGAAAAACTGCGTTACTTGCCGCGGCGTTGACAGCGACGGCGGTGCCCGTTGTTGCCCAGCTTAGGCCAATGCGGATAGATCATCATGGGTGGCAGATTGTGCTGGCTCTCGCGGCACTATGGACCATGTTCTGGCCCGACAAACGCAAAGGGGGCATTGCGCTGGGTCTAATCCTGTCCTTGTGGCTAACAATCTCACTAGAAGGACTGCCACTATCGGTTGCCTTTATCGCTTTGCTTTCCTGGCGCTGGGTCATCGCGCTTGACGAAGGTGTCCGCCTGTTTTGGACATTGGTCTCGTTTCTTGGCGGTACGATTTTTTTATATCTCGGGACGCAGGGCGGCTTTGATGCTGCACGTAACTATTGCGACGCGATTTCGCCGGTACATATTTTTGCGTGCCTGGCCGGCGGCGCGATAATATTGCCGGGCATCCGCTTTGCGCCGACTTCGATGGTTGGCCGGGCCGGGTGGCTGGTTGCTGCCGGCATCGCCACCTTAGCCGTCATTTCGGCAATTGCACCGCAATGTATCGGCGGTGCCTTTGGTCAGATTGATCCGTTGGTTCGTGAATATTGGTATGTAAATGTCCGCGAAGGCCTGCCTATCTGGGATCAACCGTGGAAGGAAACGGTGACCTTGCTAGGCGGCTCCGTTGTTGTTGGATTGCTTGCATTGGCCTTGATCGCACGGAAACGCCCTCAGAATATTGACGGTCAGAAACTGTTTCTGCTTGTCTATGCATTCCTGTGGGCGTTTGTCGTATCATTGCTCGTCCAAAGGGCCGCTTCTGTAGCGGCCGCATTCGCCTTGCCGCTAATGGCTTGGCTGGTACATGAGGCATTTCTTGCAGCCCGACAAATCAAGAGTGCTGCCATCCGGATCATAGCAACGGCCGCGACGGTATTCCTGATTCTGCCCGGTCCTTTGGCTATATCGCTGATCAATGGCGTTTCCGGTGAAGGAGGGGAACCATCCAGCCAATCCCCGGCGAAGGCCGTGGAAATGGCCTGCGATTCCTCCGAATCTTTAGCCAGGCTAAGCGCCTTGCCGCGATCCAATATTATCGCCCCATTTGACTTTGGTCCCGAGATTTTGGTGCGCACACCGCACAGCGTTTTGTCGACCAGTCATCACCGGAACGATGCGGCAATGGCCGACCAGATACGAATTTTCACATATGCTCCTGAAAAAGCCGGAGATTTGCTGGAAGCACGCAATATTGATTATATTGTCGCTTGTCCCAAAGAGGCGGAGCTTAAGAATTACGCGAAAAAGCACCCGGATGGCCTGTGGGCAAAACTGGCCGCGAAAAAGCAGCCAAAATGGCTGCAAACTGTCCATTTGCGGGACAGTAAGTTGCAATTGTGGCGCGTGGTCCCGAAAGAGCTTCGTAACGGGTTGTAAATTGTGATAGGCTTTTTGCATGGTCGCATAAAAATATAAGAACCATGGAGAGTAAGATGGCAGGGGTCACCGGTCTAGGTGGTGTTTTTCACATGGTGAAGGACCCAGCGGCAACGCGAAAATGGTACAGAGAATATCTAGAGCTTGATGGAGAATTCGGACCGATGCTGAGCTGGTCGGAAGAAAAGGGCGAGAAGCCCTATAGCCTCATCAGCCATTTTAACGAAGACAGTGAATATCTGGAGCCGAGCAAGGCGAAATTCATGATCAACTTGCGGGTTGATGACCTCGATTCCTATGTTGAGAAGCTTAAAGCCAAGGGGCTTGAGATTCTGGACAAGGTGGATGAGGGCTATGGCAAGTTTGCCTGGATATTAGACTGCGATGGTATCAAGCTGGAATTATGGCAACAGGTGGAAGCTCCCGAAAACGGCGGCTAAAATTCCATTCTCGTCTGCGCTAAGCCGGGATAAACTTCAGTGCCAAACCGTTGATGCAATGCCTTTTACCGGTTGGTTTTGGGCCATCATTAAAGATATGCCCCTGATGCCCGCCACAGCGTGCACAATGCACTTCGGTTCTGGCATAGCCGATCTTATAGTCGGTCGATGTTCCGACGCGGCCTTCAATAGGGGCCCAAAAACTTGGCCAGCCGGTACCACTATCGAACTTTGTTGCCGAGCTGTAGAGGCCGAGGTTGCAACCGGCGCAAGCGAATATGCCCTTGCGCTTTTCCCGGTCTAGCGGACTGGAAAAGGGGCGCTCTGTACCCTCTTGCCGCAATATCCGGTAGCGCGCGGGGCCCAAGCGCTTTTTCCACTCAGCCGGTGTCCGCTTTATCTTGAACGCTTTTCCGGACTTTGCTTTGGCGACCCCGGACAGGCCAGTCATGCTCGCAATACCATAAGCACCAGCGCCGATTAGGCCGGTTGCGAGAATCTTACGCCGTGAAATAGCTGTCATCTTTCAAACCCTTTTCGTCTAATCATGGTTCGGATCAAATCAGGATTTGGTTACAATATTCAGCCTGAACCGGGGGTTAGCGACTGGCGAGGTACCATCGGTCGTCAGTATTTGCTGAGCTCGACTTCCATTTCGCGGAACCCGTGCACGAAACACGCATGGACGCGGCGCATTTTGCCGGTTGGATTAACCTGCATACGTCGTTCGTGCATTTCTTCGAGCAATATCCGGATTTGTAGTTCGGCCAGCCGAGCACCGACGCAGCGGTGGATACCATAGCCAAAGGCCAGGTGACGCCGCGCATTTTCACGGTCGACGATCAATTTATCAGCTTCGGGGAAAACCTCTTCGTCGCGATTGGCCGAAAGATACCACATGACGATCTTGTCGCCCTTTTTGATCTGATTGCCGAACAGATCATAATCCTCCAGCGCGGTTCGCCGCATATGTGCCAGCGGTGTCTGCCAACGGATAATCTCTTGTACCGCATTGGGGATCAAATCGGGATTTTCCTGAAGCTTCTTGCGCTCTTCGGGAAACTGACCAAGGCCCCAGGCAACACCCGACATGGTATTGCGGGTTGTATCATTACCGCCTACGATCAACAGCACCAGATTGCCCATAAATTCCATATGATCCATATCTTTCATATGCTCAGAATGGATCATCATAGAGATTAAGTCAGGAGTGGGTTCTTCGTTGACACGTTCATTCCACAACCGCGTGAAATAGGCCCCCATTTCAAACAAAATCTGACGGCGTTGCTGGGTTAGGTCTTCTGCAATAGCAAGTTCAACATCGCCGGCATAATCGGACCAGAAGGTCAGCATCCGCCGGTCGTCCCATGGGAAGCCAAACAGGATGGCGAGCATCCCGGTCGTCAGCTCAATTGCCACTTTGTCGACCCAGTCAAATTTCTCGCCATAGGGCAGGCTGTCCAAAACCTCAGCCGTCCGCATCCGGATTTCTTCTTCCATCCGCTTCATTTCCGTTGGCGTGAAAGCAGGGGCTACCGTCCGGCGCTGCCCGGTATGTTTTGGGCGGTCCATCGCAATGAACATCGGCAGTTGAAAATCCTGATCATAGTCGGGATCGGCAATGGTGATACCGCCTTGATCTACATCAGAGGAGAAAATATCGGGCAGCGCCTCAACATGTTGGAT
Organism: uncultured Sphingomonadaceae bacterium; assembly: GCA_938003725.1. Classification (GTDB taxonomy): domain Bacteria; phylum Pseudomonadota; class Alphaproteobacteria; order Sphingomonadales; family Sphingomonadaceae; genus Parasphingorhabdus. The sequence continues at coordinate 7,036 of CALKXX010000171.1, forward strand.
CGGCTTGTAATTGGTGATGTTCCAATAATCACCATGTACGCCGCCCGTCACTTTGTTGATCGGCTCTTGCGCGCGCATTTCCGCAAATGGTTTGCGCCACAGATCTTTGCTGTAAATCTCTGCGCGGCTGACGTCCCAGGGGTTTGCATCTTCATCCGAGATCGGCGGGTTCCGCTTGTAATAGGCCTCCAGCGCTTCGTCGGCGGTGGGGGAAGTGGTCAGGTTGTTCAGATCAACCTCGGGAATTGGTTGGGACGCCATAAATTCTCTCCTGCCGCTATATTTTTGGGGAATCAGTCATCGCCCCATAGTCGGTTGTGTTTTGCAACCCGGATTGTGCGGTTATTGACAGAAATGTCAATGGGGTTGGCAGTTTTGCCTTTTGTATCAGTCGTGCAGAGATGCTGATTATGCACCAGGGAACAAAATTTGGGTCGCATCTGAAAGTTAAAAAGGTTCTCAAATGATGCGCAATATTCTCTTGGCCTCCGCGGCCCTAGCCACATTTTCTGCTGCCCCTGCATCCGCTGCGTTGGTGGATTTTGAAGCTCTTCCCGTTGGTGACAATGGCAATCCCCTTTCGGTATCAGGTGCGACATTCACAACCGGCGGCGGCGTCCCTGAATCAACCACATGGACGATGATGATTTTCGGGTTCGGCATGGTTGGTGGTGCGCTTCGTCGGCGCAAGACCCCGCTGGCTTTCGCTTAGATTCTAAGCCCCTGTAACTCTTCGCCAAAGCGGCTTTTTACGGGCGCTTTGGCCAGATTTCATCACGTTCTTTTTGAACAACATCACGGAAAAGCGGATGATGATGAGCGTGAACATCGCTTGCCAGATTAGCGCCAGTCCGTGCTGCCAGATATTGTCCATCTGCGCCGCTCGCGCGATCATCGCAAAGGGCGAGCTAAACGGGAACAGGACGGCGAACCATTCTACCGGCTCCCCCAGTTTCGTGACCGAATAGGCCGCCAGGAAAAAGACCAATAGCTGTCCCATGGTGACAGGCATAGAGAGCGTCTGCACTTCACGAACGGTGGTGGCCATCGCGCCGATACCAAGGAAGAGCGACCCCAGTAGCAGATAGGCCATCGAGAAATAGAGCACCAGCAGGACACAGAATATCGGCCAACCGACTGCGGGAGGGGGCAGATTGGGTATGCCGGAGCTAATCGCCGTTACGCCGACAAACCCCAAGGAAGACCAGACAGTGATTCCGACCAGCGCCATTCCAAGCATTGCAAATAGCTTGCCAAGGAATATGGCATCCATCGGAATGGCCGCGGCCAAAACCTCAATAATCTTGTTGGTCTTTTCCTCGACCAGATTGGATAGCACCATCCCCGCCAATATCATGGTCAGCAGGATCAATATCACCTGACCGCCTTGGGCAGTGGCCAATTGGGTGCGCTTTTTCGAACTGCCGGTCGCAGCCACAAAATCGGTATGGACAGCAACCGGGCTGGAACCAGACAAGGCCGTCTCTGCAAGCAACGCCGTTCGGCCTTTCCAGCGCTTCACATCGCGCTCGGCGCCAGAGAGCCGCGGTTGTTCCAGCGAATTCGATATTATCGCAGTTAGCGGCTTTTCGGCGCTATCCAAATATTGCACCATATCCGGATCATCGGGGGACACGTCGGGCAGCAATAGCAGTTCGGGAATCGCATTCTCGCCAAGACTTTTGACCAGACTGGCTCTGGCATCGACCAGTTTTTCAGCCTGATCTTCAGGCAGTGCAATGCCAATGACAGATCGGTCAATATCCTGATTAACCTGTTTGCCCAATCCACCAGCAGCCAAACCAATGATCAGCGGAAATAGCGGCCCCAACAGGAAAAAGAAAAAGGACTTTGAGAAAATAATGGCGGTGAAATCGCGGCGCGCGATGACGAATGCCGCGCGGATGGTTTCCATGAAGCTTTCCATCATGCCGCCTCTCCCACGCTATCACGGGCCGCGTCTTCGTCCATTTTCTTTGCCACGGCTTCCCCTGCAATATGCACAAACGCATCGTGCAAACCGGGGCGTTCGATAGAGAGGGACTCTATGCCGGCTTTGCCTTGAATCAAGGCTTCCAGCAGCGGCTCGACGCCTGTCTGCGGAAGTGTGAAATGCCAGTTATGCCCCAGCGGCCGGCAGTCCGCCGGAATGGCGCTGCGCCACGGGCCGTCCAACTCGCGGGTTTCCAAATGCACTTGCGGCCGCAGCCGGTCGCGGGCCGTCGACACTTTACCCATGAACGGGATTTTCCCGTGGGCGACAATGGCAATTTCTTCGCACAGACGCTCGGCATGGGCGATGACATGGGTGGAGAAAATCACCGTTACACCCTTGTCCGCCTGTCCGCGGATAAGCCGTTCAAGCTTGCCTTGGTTAAGCGCGTCAAGTCCCGAAAACGGTTCGTCAAGGATGATCAGATCCGGATCATGGACAATCGTGCCCAGCAATTGCACGGTTTGGGCCATCCCTTTTGACAGCGCGCGGATTTGCTTGTCGATGGCATCCCCCAGACCGTGATCCTCCATCATCTGTTTGCCGCGTGCGCGCCCTTCGTTCAGTGGCAGTCCGCGTAGCGCGCCCATGAATGCAATCGCATCATAGGCTTTCATACTCTGATACAAGCCTCGTTCTTCGGGGAGATAACCGACCTGATGTGCTTTGGAGATCGGATCAAGCGAACCCAATAATGTGCGCTCACCCTCGTCCGGATCAATAATGCCAAGAAGCATCCGCAGTGTCGTCGTCTTGCCCGCACCATTGGGGCCCAATATTCCAAATATGCTGCCCTTTTTGATGTCGAGATCAATGCCGTCCACCGCCGTCTCGCCATCAAAGCGTTTGACGATATTGCGGGCCTCGATTGCATTTTCCGTGTTCACAGCAGACATTTACGGCTTTCAAATAGGGGTCAAGTGTTTGATAGGGACGGGATATGGCCGATGACAAGTTAAGATTGACCGAAAGACTGGAAAAAAAGGCGCGTGATGAAGGTTTTGCGGCATTTGGTATCGCGCCGGCTTCTCTCGCACCGGAAACATCTCGCCGGTTACAGGACTGGCTGGCCGGCGGCGGGCATGGCGATATGATCTGGATGGAGAATCGCGCGGAGCAGCGTGCCGACCCACAAACTTTGTGGCCGGACGTGCAATCGATCATCATGCTGGGAATGAGTTACGCGCCGCCGACCGACCCGTTTGCACTGGCGGCGGAACAGGATCGGGGCAGGATTTCGGTCTATGCGCAAGGCAAGGATTATCATGACGTTGTCAAAAAAGCTCTAAAGCGCGTTGCGCGCTGGTTGATAGAACAAGCACCCGGCGCGCAGGTTAAGGTGTTCGTCGATACTGCCCCGGTTATGGAGAAACCTCTGGCCGAAGCGGCCGACATTGGCTGGCAAGGGAAGCACACCAACATCGTCAGCCGCGAACATGGTAGCTGGCTGTTCCTGGGCGCAATCTATACCACCCTAGAGCTGGAACCGCTGGAATCAGGAAAGAACCGGTGTGGCAGTTGCCAAAAATGCCAGGATATCTGTCCAACCAATGCCTTTCCAGCGCCCTATAAGCTCGATGCAAAACGTTGTATTTCCTATCTGACCATCGAACATAAAGGCCCTATTCCGCTGGAGCTTCGTAAGCTGATGGGCAATCATATCTATGGCTGCGACGATTGTCTGGCCGTTTGTCCGTGGAATAAATTTGCCGATCAGGCGGCGGCAAACAAGGCGTTTTTGCCGCGTGCTGAATTGGTGTCGCCCGAACTTGCCGATTTATTGGCTTTGGACGATAACGGCTTTCGTCAGGTGTTTTCCGGTTCACCGATCAAGCGAACCGGCCGTGACCGGATGGTGCGCAATTGCCTGATTGCGGCCGGAAATAGTGGCGATCCTGCGTTGGTTGAACCGGTTGAGAAGTTGCTTAACGATGATGACGAAACGGTAAGGGAAACCGCAGCGTGGGCGCTGAAAGAGCTGGCCTCAACGGCGTCTTAATGCGTTGACACAGGATACCCGGTCGACCTCTGCACCGTCGTCACGCCGGGTATCAATATGGGTAACCCGGCCTTCACCGCCATTTTCCTGAGGATAGAGATAGGCATCCATGATACAGGCTCCGCTCGCAAATTGGAGTTTTCGCGCTGGCGGCT
>CALKXX010000172.1 GCA_938003725.1 uncultured Sphingomonadaceae bacterium
ATCCAGCGCTTCGCAGGCTTCGGCCATACCCTCGATACAGCCAACAAATTGCGCCATGATATGTGGTTTTTCGGGATTGCCGAAATTCATACAGTCGGTGGTAGCAAGCGGTTTTGCGCCCACCGCGCAGAGGTTGCGATAGGCTTCGGCAATCGCCTGTTTGCCGCCTTCATAGGGATCGGCCTTGCAATAGCGCGGTGTGCAATCTGTGGTGATCGCGAGGCCCTTGTTGGTGCCATGCACCCGGACGACTGCGGCATCTCCGCCCGAACGCTGGGCGGTATCCGCGCCGACCTGCGAATCATATTGTTCCCAGATCCAGCGGCGCGAGGCCAGCGCGGGGCTGGCCATCATCTTCAGCAAGTCCGCGCCAATATCGGTGCTTTCGGGAATATCGCCCAAAGGCTGCATATCAATATGCGCTTTATATTCTTCGCGCGTCAGATGGGGGCGATCATAAAGCGGCGCATCATCGGCAAGCGGACCCAAGGGAATATCGCACACAGTTTCGCCATGATGGGTCAACACCATCCGGCGGGTGTCAGTCACTTCGCCAATCACCGCAAAGTCCAGTTCCCATTTGGTGAAGATCGCCTCCGCCATCTCCTCCCGGCCAGGCTTCAGCACCATCAGCATGCGCTCCTGAGACTCGCTGAGCATCATTTCATAAGCTGTCATTTCGGTTTCACGGCATGGCACCTTATCCATATCGAGGATGATGCCGACCTCGCCGTTGGTTGCCATTTCGACGCTGGAGCTGGTCAACCCGGCTGCACCCATGTCCTGAATAGCCACAATCGCATCGCTGGCCATGAGTTCGAGACACGCCTCGATCAGCAGCTTCTCGGTAAACGGATCCCCGACCTGCACAGTTGGACGCTTCTCTTCGCTGTCGTCGTCAAATTCCGCGCTCGCCATGGTCGCGCCGTGGATACCATCACGGCCGGTTTTGGAACCGACATAGACGATGGGATTACCGACGCCGCTGGCGGCGGAGTAGAATATCTTGTCTGCATCCGCGACACCAACGGTCATCGCGTTGACGATGATATTGCCATCATAAGCCGGATCAAAATTGGTCTCGCCGCCAACTGTCGGGACACCCACGCAATTGCCATAACCGCCGATGCCGGCAACAACGCCTTTGACCAGATGTTTCATCTTTGGATGTTCAGGACGCCCAAATCGCAGCGCGTTCATATTGGCGACCGGCCGCGCACCCATCGTAAACACATCTCGCAATATTCCGCCAACGCCCGTTGCAGCGCCCTGATAAGGTTCGATATAGGACGGGTGGTTGTGGCTCTCCATCTTGAAGATCGCCGCCTGTCCGTCGCCAATGTCGATCACACCGGCATTTTCGCCGGGACCGCAAATAACCTGTGGACCGGTGGTGGGTAGTTTTTTGAGATGCAATCGCGATGATTTATAGGAGCAATGCTCCGACCACATGACCGAGAATATCCCCAGCTCCGTCATATTTGGTTCACGCCCCAGGGCGTTTAATATCCGCTGATATTCCTCTTCGTTGAGGCCGTGCTCGCGGACGGTTTCAGTGGAGATTTGGGGTTCAGCGATCAGCGTATCTGTTGTCATGGAAACCCTTTAACGAGCCGCTGCGATTCCGCCTAGAGGGAATTGTGCAATGCGTTGACAGAGAGTCATGGTTTCATATCGAAACTGAATTTGGAGAACTTCATGGACGGTGTGGTAGACAAAGTTTATTTGGTCGTTGGTATGGGATACGTTGTCCGAAGCGCAAACATGCGCGTATGGAATGAAAAATGGTAATTGAGGAAAATCGAAAATGAGTAAAACAATCGAACTGATCTATGATTTCGTTAGTCCCAATGCTTATCTCGTCTGGTATCCGCTTAAGGCGATGGCCGAAAAACATGGTGCGGTTTTACAGATCACTCCGGCATTTCTGGGCGGGATGCACAAGCTAACTGGCAATGCACCGCCGTTCATCCGGGATGCTGAGGTGAAGGGCAAGAATGAATATGCGATGCTGGAGATGAACCGCTTCATTGCCAAACATAATCTGGAGAAGTTTCAGATGAACCCCCATTTCCCGTTCAACTCAATCACGTTGTTACGGATGTTGATGTCGATCGAGAACGAACAGCGTGCGGCTCTAATCGACGCGATGCTGCCGCCCATATGGGAACAACAATTGGATGTTTCGGATAAAGATGCCGTTGGCAAAATTCTAACAGAAGCTGGTTTTGATGCCGCCAATCTGTTCGCAAATACCCAAGACCCGGCAGTCAAACAGCAATTGATGGATAACACAGAGAATGCGGTGAGACGTGGGGCCTTTGGTATTCCAACATTCTATGTTGATGGAGAAATGTTCTTCGGCAAGGAACGGTTGGGCCAGATTGAGGCAATGCTGGCGGGTTAGCCCTTTACGAATCGCAGCACTAAAATTGCAGTCAGAGCAGACGTTGTCCCGGTCGCAAATGTTCCCCAGATAATATCAATGATCGTCAGTTTTGTGGACCAAGTCTTAAAGACGGCCTGACTGGTCAAATCAAAGGTTGCGTAGCAGAAGAAACCCAGCAGTGCACCGTTGAGTAAAGCGGTGGTCCATTGCCCGTCGAGAAATGCGGGACGCAAAGCGAACCACATCATGCCGCACAAATATAAGAAATAGAATAGCAGCGCCGGGGCCAACCGGAACTGATCGGCCATAATATCACCGATGATCGGCCGGTACAAACTGGGCGCAGCATTGCTCAACCAGATGGCATCCAACACCCCAAATATGATCGCAGCGATCACATAGGCGATTAGATATTGTGTCATCGGCTATCCTTTACCTCAGGCTGTTTTTAACGTCCGCGTTCTTCCGACCCACCATGCGGCCAATGCTGCCGCTGTAAACGAAATCAATCCTGTAACCTTGAGCTCCAAATTTGCACTTTCGGGTGGCGGACCAAACCAATTAATCGTCTGAAACACCGCCAACAACACGGCCAATAGGGCAATCGCATATTTTGATTTTGGCGATGTTGAACGTGTTTTCATCCAGAAAAATGCGAGCGCGCCGAAAGTAATGATGATCTCCAGTGGCATTTCCGCAGCGGGATAGTTCCATAGCCCGAACCCGAATTTGGGTGGTGATCCCGCCAGCGTCAGATCGGGAGCGTGCACCAGTAAGTCGAGAAACCAGTGGGACACCACCACCACCCCGACGATCAATGCGCCAGTTCGGTTTTTTGTGAATATCCAGATTAGCAACGCAAATACCGCCGCCCAGATACCGCTGCCCAACAAGCTGTGCGTATAGGGCATGTGATAAAGATCAAGCGGCACCATTTTTGTAATGCCTGGTGTGATCCGAAAATTTTCAATGCCGGCAATAGCGAAAGCGAAAAACCCAAAATCGACCAGCTGACCGGCTACAAATAATGTGCCTAATCCGGGTGCCTTGGGATGGGCTGCGGCGACCATGGCGGGAGCGAAATGACCAATAAACATATCAATATCCTCTTCAATGATAGTGCTAGGCGAGAAACCAGTTCCGGTGAAGGGCTTTGCTGCAGTAGATGCATTTTGCCGGCTTTCATTTTTACGGACCGGAGACTTGACCCCATCCCGTTCGCCCGTCATTGCAATGACCATGAATGATCCCAAAGATATTCCGGCTGATTTGAGTTTTGAGGACGCGTTAAAACGTCTTGAGGATATTGTCCGCAAATTGGAAAGCGGAGACGTGCCGCTCGATAAATCCATCGATCTTTATAGCGAAGGCGAAAAGCTGCGTGGATTGTGTCAAGCCAGGTTAGAAACAGCACAGGCAAAAATTGAAAAAATCACCCTTGATCGCGAAGGCAAGCCAACCGGCACCACCGCCTTTGACGCCGACTAAGCCGCGTGCCCGCCAATAATAATCTTGATCTCACGAGTGAAATGGATCGCGTCGCGGTTGCGATCGACCAGAGATTTGATCATTTTCTGACGGTACCGGATGATCCGCGCGCCGAGCTTTTTGAAGCCATGCGCTATGCTGCTATTGGCGGCGGAAAGCGGCTGCGACCGTTGCTGGTCATGGCTACGGCGCGGCTATATAATGTTGAGGAAAAAAGCGCACTGAACGCCGCGACCGCGATAGAAGCGTTGCACGTTTATTCGCTTATTCATGACGATCTTCCATGCATGGATGATGATGCGTTACGCCGCGGAAAACCAACCACGCATGTCGCGTTTGGTGAAGCGCAGGCGGTTTTGGCGGGTGACGCCCTGCACGCGCTTGCGTTTGAACTTCTGGCCGATGAAAAAACGCATCATGATCCGTTCGTCCGGGCGGAAATGGTCGCTTGTCTGGCGAAGGCAGCCGGTCCATCTGGCATGGCTGGCGGTCAAATGATGGATCTGGCGGCGGAAAAGCAAATATTTGATCTGCAAACCGTGACCCGCTTGCAACAACTAAAGACCGGCGCGCTCATTGGTGTGTGTCTAGAAATTGGTGCGATATTGGGCCGTGTTCCTATCGAAGGGCGAACAGGGCTGCGGGGCTATGCGCATGATCTGGGGTTAGCTTTTCAGATAGCCGACGATATATTGGATGTTGAAGGGGATGAGGCGCTAGCCGGCAAGCAATTGCATAAGGATGAAGCGGCGGGGAAACAGACATTCCTTTCCCTGATGGGACTGGACCGTGCCAAGGAGCAGGCGCAGATGTTGGTCGATCAGGCAAAGTCGCATCTAAATGGTTATGGCACAGAAGCGGATTTGCTACGCGCTATCGCCGAATATGTGGTGCACCGCGACAGATAGGCGCGGACAATATAAGGGTTATAGAATATGAGAATTGGCATTTATCCTGGTACCTTTGACCCAGTTACATTGGGTCATATGGATATCATCAAGCGCGGGACGGCGCTGGTTGATAAGCTGGTGATTGGTGTAACCACAAATCCATCCAAATCGCCGATGTTTTCGTTGGAAGAGCGTTTGGATATGGTTACCCGCGAAACCGCGGAATTGGGGGATGCGGTTGAAGTGGTTGCGTTCAATGCACTGCTGATGAAATTTGCAGAAAAGCAGGGCGCTAGCGTAATTGTTCGCGGCTTGCGCGCCGTTGCCGATTTTGAATATGAATATCAAATGGCGGGAATGAACCAGCAGTTGAATGATGATATTGAGACGGTATTTCTGATGGCCGATGTGTCGCTGCAACCCATAGCGTCAAGGTTGGTCAAGGAAATTGCGATTTATGGAGGCGCAATCCATAAATTTGTGACCCCTGCGGTTGCCGAAGAGATTACCACAAGAGTCCAGAAGATCGGCCTGAAGGGTGATCAATAATTTCGGCGCTATTCCCAAAATACGGGTGGAATTCATTGCGGCGAAAGCTTTCATCGTCCAATAGGCGCGAAACAGATGAAGTGAGTATGAAAATGCGGCCCAGTACCCCTATAAAATTTTTGACAATGGCAATGACGACAGCCGCGTTAATGGCTAGCCCGGTCTTGGCGCAGGAACAGGCGGAGAGCGCCCCTACCGAAGCCGCACCGGCTTCCGTACCAGCAGAAGAAAATATGCTGCTGCTTGACCTTTCGACCGGCGGCCGCGTGACAATACAGCTTTTCCCGGAGCGGGCACCCAATCACGTCGAGCGTATAAAAAAGCTGACCCGTGAGGGTTTTTATGACGGAATTATTTTCCACCGAGTGATTGATGGTTTCATGGCTCAGACCGGTGATCCCACAGGAACCGGGACGGGCAGCTCAAGCCTGCCAGACTTGAAGGCCGAATTTCATCCCTTTCCGCACTTGCGCGGTGTTGTGTCCATGGCTCGGGCCGAAAGTGAAGATAGCGCCAACAGCCAATTTTTCATCGTCTTTTATCCGCGCTTCTCGCTGGATAGTAAATATACGGTTTTTGGCCGGGTAACCAGCGGCATGCAATATGTCGATTCGATCCAACGCGGCGAACCGCCCGCAAATCCAGCGCGTATATTGCAAGCGTCCATAGCCTTTGATGGCAAACCGGCTCCTTTGCCTGGCGCGCGTGCGACGGTTGCAGAAAAAGAGATAACGGCCGACGATCTGAACGCACCTATTGCACCCTAAATATCGGTCATGCGCGTTGATCTTTTTGACTTTGAGTTACCAGCTGAAAATATCGCCTTACGCCCGGCGGATCCAAAAGACTCTGCCCGCCTACTAAGGGTAAGCGATCAGCTTTCCGATCATGTTGTAAGTGATTTGCCCGATTTGTTGAGCGCGGGCGATATGTTGGTGTTTAATGATACCAAAGTCATTCCAGCACAGTTGGAAGGCAAACGGGGAAATGCGCATATCGGTGCAACCCTGCACAAGCGTGTTGATTTGAGGCGTTGGCAAGCGTTTATTCGCAATGCCAAACGGTTGAAAGTCGGCGACGTCATCGATTTTGGGCAAGATGTTCTGGCACAGGCGGAAGAGCGGTTTGCCGACGGCAGTTTTGTTTTGAACTTTCAGGGCACTGAACCTTTAGAGGTCCTATTGGATCGTGCAGGTTCCATGCCGTTGCCGCCTTATATTGCCAGCAAACGTGATATTGATGCACGCGATGCACAGGATTATCAGACAATTTTTGCGGAGAAAAACGGAGCTGTTGCCGCTCCGACGGCGGCGTTGCACTTTACGGACAAGCTTCTCGCATCGCTTGGCGATGTGGGAATTGGCACTGAAATTCTAACACTTCATGTTGGCGCTGGAACATTCCTGCCGGTGAAGGCCAACGATACAAATGATCACCAAATGCATAGTGAATGGGGGCGAATTGAAAGCGATGTTGCTGACCGATTGAATGCGGTCCGCCAAAATGGTGGCCGGGTGATCGCGGTTGGAACGACCAGCTTGCGGTTATTGGAAAGTGCAACCGGCGATGACGGGATCATTCGCTCATTTGCCGGTGACACCGACATATTTATTACGCCGGGTTATAAATTCCGAGCGATTGACGGCCTGATGACGAATTTTCATCTGCCAAAATCTACTCTGTTCATGCTGGTAAGCGCACTGATGGGACTGGACAAAATGCAACAGGCTTATGCCCATGCCATTGCTCAGGATTATCGCTTTTACAGTTATGGCGACTCCAGTTTGCTATTGCCGTAAGGTTGAAAGCCGGACTGATATTGCCAATAGTGCTTCAAATGCAGACTAGCCCTGCGAATGCCTATGATTGCTTTTGGGACAATGCCGCAGACCAGATGTAGAAAGGGCGGCCCCAATGGAGCCGCCCTTTTCAAAACTATATTGGTCGAATTAACCTTCGGCTGCAGCAGGAGCTAC
>CALKXX010000173.1 GCA_938003725.1 uncultured Sphingomonadaceae bacterium
GCGCAAGTTCGCGGATTGTGCTGGTTAACTCGTTCCAGTCGGCGTGATCGGATATCACGAGTGGTATCTCTACATTGCGTTGCCGTGCCCGGCCGCGCACCCGCATCCAGCCGGAGGCCATGGCCGTGATTGCTCCGGGCAAGCGCCGACTCCATTTGTCGTTCAACGCGGATGGCGGACAAATGATGATCTGCCCCTTCATCTCTTCCTTCGGGCTATCCATCACCATCCGCAATTCGCCAAGTGATACGCCAAGTTGCTCATATAGTCGGCACATTTTCTCTTGCGCGCCATGCAGATAAATTGGCTTATCCCATCCGGCTCGGCGCAATTCGGCAATCACGCGCTGCGCCTTACCCAGTGCATAGGCGCCGACCAGAACGCACCGTTCAGGTTCAGCCTCAAGTCGCGCAAATATTTTCGCAATCTCTCCTTCGATCGGGGGATGATTGAATACCGGCAGGCCAAAGGTGGCCTCTGTAATAAAGATATCGCAGGGGACCGGTTCGAACGGCGTACAGGTGGGATCGGGTCGGCGCTTATAATCGCCCGTCACAACAACTCGCTCTCCCTGATACTCCATCAACACCTGTGCAGAGCCCAGCACATGGCCCGCTGGATGAAGGCTGAACCGGACACCGCCTCGTTCAAAGCCTTCACCATGACGCAGTGCATGGCCCGCTTCAGTTCCATAGCGCAGCCCCATGATCGCCAGCGTTTCCGGCGTTGCCCAGACATCCCCATGGCCGCTGCGCGCATGATCTGCATGCCCATGCGTGACCACTGCTCGCTTTTGCCGTGCTGATGGATCTATCCAGATATCCGCCGGCCGGACATAAATGCCGCCGGGATGGGGTTCGATCCAATGCTTGTTCTTTGCCATCGCAAACCAACGCATGAAAGGCTGGAGGATTGGGGTCAAGAAATTTGCAGTGCAAAACTTGGAAGAGCTGGAATCCATATATTCGATAATTTCCAGCGAAAGGCACCTGCAAGACCTATATTGTGATGCCAATGTGAAAACTTCACTAGACATATCACATTATAATGTGATACTTGATTCCCACCATCACATTGAAAGGCAGTCCCATGAGCAAAATTCTGATAGAACGTTTAATCGAACTGATCGAATCCGGCGATGAGACCCGGGCAGGACTGGCCCGAGCAGCAGGCCTGCATGCCAACAGCTTACGTAGTCTGGGCGATGATGACTGGAACCCGACGGCCGAAACCTTGGGCAAGCTGGAAAAATATCTGGCGCGCGGTGGTGCATCGGTCATGGCGAGCGCAGAGGAAATTATAAACGAAGCGCGCAATGGCCGGATGTATATTCTCGTGGATGATGAAGACCGAGAAAATGAGGGCGACCTTATCATCCCCGCACAAATGGCAACACCCGATGCAATCAATTTCATGGCCAAATATGGCCGCGGCCTGATCTGCCTGGCCCTCGATAAAGAACGGGTTGACGACCTGGGCCTCGACATGATGAGCCAGAATAACCGGGGCGCTTATGAAACCGCCTTCACCATCTCTATTGAGGCGCGAGACGGCGTGACCACGGGAATCAGTGCCGCGGATCGTGCCCGAACGATCGCCGTGGCGATTGACCAGACCAAGGGCAAGGAAGAGATTGTAACCCCCGGCCACGTCTTCCCTTTACAGGCGCGCAATGGCGGCGTGCTAGTGCGTGCAGGTCATACCGAAGCCGCGGTGGACGTGTCCCGCCTGGCGGGCCTAAATCCCTCTGGCGTGATTTGTGAGATCATGAAAGATGACGGCGAAATGGCGCGGCTTGATGATCTGATCGAATTTGCGCAGGTACACAATATGAAGATTGGGACGATCCGCGATTTGATCGCCTATCGGCTGCGCAATGATCATCTCGCGGCCCGCCGCGTAGAAGCGCCGTTTGAAAGCGAGTGGGGCGGTGAGTGGAAAGCCATTACCTATTATAACAAAGCAACGCAGACCGAACAGATTGTCCTGCAAAAAGGGCATGTCGATCCGGACAAGCCTACTCTAGTGCGGATGCATGCGATGACTATTTTCAGCGATATTTTTGGCAAGACAGGTGCGAGCAGTAAGACGCTGGCAGAGTCGATGAAGATTATCGGTGAAGAAGGGGCTGGCCTGATTGTCTTTATCACACAGCAAAGCGAGCAATTCCTCTCAAACCAAGTACGTAAGCTGGCCGGTGAAAAGGGGCCGCATATGGAACAGCAGCGCGACTATGGCGTTGGCGCGCAGATTCTGACCGAACTGGGCGTTAGTGATATGGAGCTTTTGTCCAATACCAGTCATGATCTGGTCGGGCTGGACGCTTATGGCCTGCGCATTGTGGGACAGCGCGACATTCCTACGGGTGGCGATCAGCCAGCGGCCAAAGAGCTGGTAACAGCTTAGGAGATCAATAGCGTGTCGATGCGCGGAGCAATCGAAGAGACTGCATCTCCCAAATATGCCCATATCGAACGTGAGCGGCGCTGGCTGGTGAACGCCAGCGCTCGACCGGTGTTGTGCGATCAGAATTACATTCTGATTGAGGATCGGTATATCAATGATGCACGGATGCGGTTGCGCAAAATGACGGACAGCGGAACTGGCAAAACGGTTTCTAAGCTGACCAAGAAATATGAATGCCCCGATCCACTGGCTCGGCCGATTGTGACTTTCTATTTGACAGACACTGAATATGCACTGCTCGCCAAGCTTCCAGCGCGCGCCCTCATCAAGCGACGATACGGTGTGGACGAAAATAACATCCAATGGAGCCTTGACTGTTTTGACGGCACGTTAGAAGGACTTGAACTTCTTGAAATTGAATGGCCCGACGATGCGGGTTTACGCGAATTGAATCCACCAGCATGGGTGATTACCGAAGTCAGCGATGATATCTACTATCAAGGCGGTATGTTGGTTGAACATGGAATTCCGGAGAAATAAAATGGCAAAATTGTTGATCGTCGAAGCAAGGTTTTATGATCACTTAAACGATATGCTTATCGACGGTGCAAAAGAAGCACTCGAATCGGCCGGCCACGAATTTGACGTGATCACGGTGCCGGGCGCGCTCGAAATTCCCGGAGCGATATCTCTCGCCATCGACAGCGGCCAATATGAAGGCTTTGTTGCCATCGGTGTCGTTATTCGCGGTGAAACCTATCATTTCGAAATTGTCGCCGGAGAGAGTGCGCGCGGGATCATGGCATTGACCATGGACGGGGTGGCGATCGGAAACGGTATCATCACAACCGAAAATGAAGAACAGGCATTGGCCCGGGCAGATAAATCGCGAAAGAATAAAGGTGGAGAAGCCGCACAAGCAGCAATCCGTATGCTTGAATTGAGTACCCAATTCGCCCCAACTGCATGAAGAGAATATTGTCTATTCTATATGCCGTGGCGCTGCACCTGTTGTTGGCAATATTGCTTTTCAGACCCGGCATCGTCGATGAGCAGCGCTGGCGGTTAGGACTGACACCCCCTGAACCTTCTGCCTTTGCGACCCAGACGCATCAAATGTACCGGGCGATTGATCGTCAAGCCAAAAGCGGTGCAAGCCTTTTGATAGGTGATAGCCATTTCCAGCGGATGCCTGCTGATTTATTACCCAAAGCTGCACTCAATTTTGGCATTGGCGGCGACACGCTACGCCACATGGTAAAGCGGGTAAATGAGTATCAATCACTGGGCGATGCCAGCGCAATATTTATCTGGGCCGGCTATAATGACCTGATCCGGCGCGGCCCAGAAGAGGTAGCGCGGGATATGGAAAAGTTGATGATTGCTTTGCCGGATGACAAGACGGTCTATCTTCTGGGGTTGCCGCCGGTGAAGGAAAAGGACGCGCAGAAAGTTTCAAACGCTGCGATCGAGACATTGAATGATCGTTTGGCGAAGCGCTGCCTTAAGCCATGTCGCTATGTGGAAATAGGCTCGATACTTTCCGATGCGAATGGTGCACTGGCCACAGATTATGACAGCGGCGATGGCATTCATCTGAACCGGACCGGCTATACAGCCATCGCTGCAAAATTGGGGTGGACAGCAGAATGATCAGGTAGAATAATCAGCCTTTCTTCAACTCCGCCACATCTTTTCGCAGCGCCTTAATCTCGTCCAGTATCTCGTCGCGCTGGGCGGTTTGTTCTTCATCCGCCTCTTCGTGCATCGCATTGACGATAATTGCGATAAACAAGTTGAGCACCACAAAGGACGTGACCAGCACGAACGGCACAAAGAACATCCAGGCCCAAGGATATATCTCCATGATCGGGCGGACGATGCCCATCGACCAACTTTCCAATGTCATGATTTGAAACAGTGAATAGAGCGATGCACCAATGGAACCGAACCATTGCGGAAATTCGCTGCCGAACAGCTTTGTCGCCATGACCGCGGCGATGTAGAAAACCAGTCCGAGCAGTAGGATGACCGTGCCCATGGACGGGATTGCAGCGAACAAACCCTGCACCACTTTGCGCATTTTCGGCATGGCAGAGATTAAGCGGAGTGCACGCAGGATACGCAGCGCGCGAAGAACCGAGAGGTTACCGCCCGTTGGCAAAAGCGCCACCGCAACAATTATAAAATCAAATATGTTCTAAAAAATAATTCACTTATTTATTTTAATTCATGTAACAATTTAAGTAAAGGTTAATATAAGTAATGAATGTAAATAATATATCTAATACTTAGAAGAAAAATATTTATGTATCGGTTTTAAACCTTATCAAAAAGGTAAATTTAGTACTTCTTTTTTAATATAAAGATATTATGATAATAATTATTTTTTATTTAGAATCATACGAAAAAAATAATAATTTAG
>CALKXX010000174.1 GCA_938003725.1 uncultured Sphingomonadaceae bacterium
AGGGTTAACCTGATAGCGGAGCGATCGTAACTCCGCATCTTGTGCTGCCTGTGCATAGCGAGAGGCTTTGCGCTCAACCGCTCGTACTTTTGAAGCGTAGCTTAATGTCAAATAGAGTGAGGCCCAACTGATGATAAAGAAAAAACGAGAAATCGCATCTTCGGCTATCACTTTCAGTGCGTAATTCTCCTCAGCCATATATTTGCGCATCTCTTTCAGATGTTTTTCGTCAAACAGGCTTTCGGGATTGTACACGTTAAAAACATAATAGTTGAAATAGGCGATGATAATCGCGCATGGAATTGCTCCCAATAGCGCCGTGATTATCCGTACCGAGAGCGCCTTGTCCTCAAACAACCGCAACACGCGATACAGGACATAGGTGATGCCGATTCCGAGGGCGGTCACAACCGCCCGGCGGACCGCTAACTCGCCTTGTGATGGCCAATCGGCGATCGCGGCGCGCAGCGTGACGACGATGACATAGAGTAGCCAGAAGCCAAGGATCGACAGCACGGCCACCTGACCGCCAACCAAATGATCGCCGGTACTTGCGCCAGGCCTGCCATTGCGATTTGCCAGATTAAGCTTCGTCATGAATTGGTTACTTCTAACATTGCGGATATCTTAGGGCAGGATGGTATCAATTGTCTCTATCTGAATCGTGCCCGGTCGAAGCGTGCCAGTCGTTGGTCGAAATTGGGACGTTAGAGGCATGAACCAACAATCCCGACCGGGCAAAAATCTCTCCCCAATTTAACCATTTGCTAACCATATCTTGGTCAAGTGTTTTGGTGGGATGTGTAACAGGGAGTCCCGAAGATGACCAAAGAGATAAAACCGATCCCCGGCGCTATGACGCTGGCCGAAATGAAAGAATTTGCTAGCTTTGGCTCTGCGACACAGCGCTATATACGCCGTTCGCTGGACGTTGGCCTGGACCGTAGCGATGCTGTGGAAACCTGGTCTCGTGACGCCGTCGAAGCAGCCGGTATTGAGGCACAGAGCCTACTCTATAAGCGGTTGGAAGATATACGAAAGATGATCCCGTCTGATTGTGCTACCGAAAGTATCGAACCGTTTATGACGCCGCTGATTTCACTATCTGCATTTGATCTGGGGCAGGGACGGATCAACAGTTTTCCAGCCTATCGCTTTTTATATGAACGCTTGCTCGGTCCTGATGCGCGTCCGTGGCTGCCCGGCGCTTTCTGCGCTGCTGCATCCTTGCCGCATCTTCACCCCAAAACGCGCAAGGGTCTTCTGCAATCGATTAGCGAAGCCGCTGCGACTGCGCCCGGCTGGTCCACACGCGCGCCCAGTTTTTTCCCAGAATGGGTAGAAAAAGTAGATGTGAGCAAGGCTGCCCACTAGGCGATTTAGCGCGCAGGTAAATGTTTCGCCAAGAAGGCTTTTATGTCTTTTTGGAATTGAAGGCGTTCCGGGTCGGCATATCAATTTTGAACACCCACCTTCGGTTTGACGATCGTTTTTTCTCTTGCCCATTTGCGGGTTGATCCGGCCGATTTGGGGTCAAAAGCCTTGCTCATTGCCGTTATATTTTCCGGTACCGAAAATACCAGACTTCATGGCCTTTGCGCCGCGCTTTGGCTTCGTACCGGGTTTCCGGCCAGCCGCCGGGGCGGATCATCCAGCTTTGCGGACCGTCACACAACCATTCAAATTCTTTGCGCTGACTCATGATCATGCAAGCCCATTCCAGATAGGTCTCATGATCAGTACCAAAACGGAATTCGCCGCCGGGTTTCAATTTCTGTGCGATCAAGTCAACCGGGCCATGGTTCATGAAGCGGCGCTTGGCATGACGTGCTTTTGGCCAGGGGTCGGGATGAAGGAGATAGACAAAACTAAGCGTCTCATCCGGAATATGTTCCAGTATGTCGAGCGCGTTGCCCATGTGGAGACGGACGTTGGAAAGCACATTGTCGCGGATATGCTGTAGAGCGCCAACGACGCCATTTAGATAGGGTTCGCAGCCGATAAAGCCATGATCAGGAAGCATATCTGCGCGCTGAGTCAAATGTTCACCCGCGCCAAAGCCGATTTCGAAATGCAGCGGTCGGTCATCCCCGAACAGGATTGGAGACGAGACAGGGCTATCTGTTGGCACGCTAATCTGTGGCAACAGGTTTTCCAC
This sequence comes from uncultured Sphingomonadaceae bacterium, assembly GCA_938003725.1. Classification (GTDB taxonomy): domain Bacteria; phylum Pseudomonadota; class Alphaproteobacteria; order Sphingomonadales; family Sphingomonadaceae; genus Parasphingorhabdus. The sequence goes on from CALKXX010000174.1 coordinate 2,159, forward strand.
AAGTTCCACCTGGCCCTCGCGCAAAGCGTGGCCTTGTCGCCGGCCATAGAGCTGACGGATAGTGGTCGGATCGCCGGATTTATATGCGGTCATTCATCTTCTTTTGTCGGTGTCCCGATCGTTATTGTAGAGCCACCCTTGGGCCAGGTTGACGTGGATGAGGCAGTTTCATACCTGCTTGCCGGCGGTTCAATTGGCTATTGTAAATTAAATCGCCGCTTTCAATGCGTCTACTAGATCGGTTTTTTCCCAAGTGAACAAGTCACCCTCTGCTTTGCGGCCGAAATGACCATAAGCTGCGGTCGGTCCATAAATAGGCTTGTTCAGACCTAGATGGGTGCGAATGCCTTTGGGTGTCAAACGTACCAGTTTTGGCAGAATTTCTTCCAATTTTTCTTCGTCCACCGTTCCGGTGCCGTGCAGATCTACGTTGATCGACAGCGGCTCCGCGACGCCGATGGCATAGGAAAGCTGGATCGCGCAGCGTTTCGCCAAGCCCGCCGCCACAATATTCTTTGCCAAATAGCGGGTGATATAGGCTGCAGAACGGTCAACTTTGGTCGGGTCTTTACCAGAGAACGCGCCGCCACCGTGGGGAGAAGCGCCGCCATATGTATCAACAATGATCTTGCGGCCGGTGAGGCCAGCATCGCCATCCGGGCCGCCAATTTCAAAACGCCCCGTCGGATTTACGTGGATTGCGGTCTCGTCGGTAATGAAACCATCGGGCAGAACAGACTGAAAAACACCCATGACATATTCGCGCAATTCTTCATATAGCGCGGGGTTGTCGCTGTCTTTGAAATAGCCGGGTACATGCTGGGTTGAAACCACTAGAGCGGTTGCTTCGACCGGTACTTCATTGACATAGCGCAACGTCACCTGACTTTTGCTGTCGGGCTCTAGAAATGGCGCTTTGCCGCTGTGGCGATCTGTTGCCATCTGGCGCAGGATTTGATGTGAATATTGCAATGTTGCCGGCATCAGATCAGGCGTTTCGTCACTGGCATAACCAAACATAATGCCCTGGTCGCCGGCACCTTCATCTTTATTTCCACTTTCATCGACGCCTTGCGCGATATGGGCGGATTGCGGGTGGAGGTGATTTTCGAAGGTCAGCGTTTCCCAGTGGAAACCGTCCTGTTCATAGCCAATTTTCCTGACTGTATCGCGCGCGGCCTTTTCGATTTCCGCCAGCGCCCCATCGGCCCAATTTCCGTCTGTATCAATCATCCCGTTGCCGCGCACTTCGCCCGCCAGTACGACGCGATCGGTGGTGGTCAGGGTTTCACAAGCAACCCGCGCTTCGGGATCCTTGGAAAGAAACAGATCGACAATCGCATCTGAAATCTGATCCGATACTTTGTCAGGATGTCCTTCGGACACGGATTCGGAAGTGAAGATGAATTCTGAACGCATGAAAAATTCCTGATTATGCGCCGATAGCGGCGTTAAATTAAAGACATAAGGAAAAGTTTATATGTGCTTTAACGGGCGCGAGATCGAATGGCAATGGCCGAGAGCAGCAAAAATAATGCAAAACCAAGCGGTAGGATATTGCCATAGCGAGCAAAAAGCGTGGGCGCATGCGCAGGGGGCAACATCGTTTCTATTTTTCCGGATTGGTGCATCGGAATGCTGGCGTCGATATACCCATCCGCAGTGATTACTGCGGAAATACCGGTGGGCGTCGAACGAATGACCGGCAAACCCTCTTCAATCGCCCGCAAGCGCGCCTGTGCCAGATGTTGGGGCGGACCCCAGCTACCAAACCATGCGTCATTTGACGGGTTGAAAATAAACTCTGGCCGATTTTCCCGGTCCACAACCTGACCCGAAAAGATGATTTCGTAACAGATTTGCAGCCCGGCCTTGCCAAACTCTCCCAAATCAAGCGAGCGGGGTCCCGGGCCCGGCCAAAAATCGAAATCGCCGGGCGCAAGGCGGGACAGGCCAACAGCTTCCAATATGGGGCGCATGGGCAGATATTCGCCGTAAGGGACCAAGTGGCTCTTGTCATAACGATCCAGCAATTCTCGATTCGCATCCATCGCAAAAACACTGTTGCGTGCACCGATGGCTCGCCCTTCCGCTTCGTCAAACTCCAGTTTCAATGCGCCGAGCACCAGAACGTCGCCCGGTTTCATCAATGCGGCCAGTTGTTCGCGGACAAACTCTGGCGGCCGTCCATAATAATAGCGCTGCGGATAACCGGTTTCGAGATAATCCGGAATGGCGGCTTCCGGCCAAAAGATAATTCGGGGCCTATTATCACCGCGCGTTGTGAGGCCGGCCAGTTTGGCAAGATTCTCTTCCTCATAACCCGCCTTCCATTTGTCTTGCTGGCCAATATTGGGCTGAACAACGGTAATCTGATGTTCTCTGCAGTCTTTTGTTTTTGGCGGCCCACATAGCTTTAACTCGTGCGTGAATAGGCCAGATAGAGCGAGCCCACCGATAAGACAGATAGCAATGCCAGATGATTTCCAGGAACGTTGGAACACCAGCAGGATGAGACCTGCGAGCAGGAACAAAATGGCCGACAGTCCATATGTTCCCAAGATACGGGAAGATGAAGCGAGTAATAGTAACGGATCAGTGGACAATATGCTGCCCAGCGGGTTCCAGATAAATCCGCTAAACACCCAACTTCTGAGCCATTCGGTAATGATCCAGAATCCGGCTATCGCAAAAATGAAAATCAACCGGCGTCCCCGTCCCAACCACCAAGCACCAAGTGCGGCTAGTGCGGGATAGACGGCAAGGTATAGCGACAGCAAAATCACTGCGATATACCCCAGCCATTCCGGCATCGCCGCCTGAAAAGTAAAGGCCTTTGCAATCCAATTAAGGCCGACGACAAAATGACCGACGCCAAATAACCAACCAGCAAAAAAAACTGATTTCCGTGTTTCAAGGCGTTCTATGATCGCAATCCATAGGGCCAGAGCGCCCAATGCTAACGGCCATAGTTCTAGCTGCGCAAAACCGGTGGCCGATATCATGCCGGCGGCTAATGACAGCCAATAGGGATATTTACCGATCAGAGAAGAGATTCTGGACACGGGCGGCTTTTGCCGGGTTCATCGCACACGTTCAATTGCTAATTGCGGCAAACAGGGAATCATCTCTATAAAGGCAGCATGAAATTTCTTTTTTTTCTTGGCATCGCAATGCAACAGCCCGCGCCAGTTGTTCCGCAACTGGCTCTGACGGATATCCACCAGCGTGACCTTTCTTGCGTGGCTGCCCTGGCCATTGTTGCCTCTGAACAGGAGCGCAATATTCCAAGTGCTTTGGAATATCCCATTTTAGGTGAACGTGGCCGGACTTATGCCGGGATTGTCGGCGAACGCGTGGTTCAGCAGACGGGGCAAACGCGCGAACAGGTTCGTGACGCTATTTTGGCAGCGGTTGCGCAGCAGCAAAATGTGGTCAAGAAATCGGGTGATCCGGACATGGTGGTCGATGCGGCCATGGCCAAATGCCTGCCGCTGTTGGACCAGGAAGTACCGAATAAAAAATTGCCCACCTTGAACCAATGCGCGGTGATGATGCAGTTGGCCTATGAAGAAGTCTATGCCCGTGAAAAACTTTCCAAAACGGCGCAAGATTTAAAGACCCTGGCCTTTGTTATCGATAGCCGGGCCCGTGAACAGATGCGCAATCAGGGACTGAGCGGCAATGAAAGCGATATTGCACTACTAGAGATTCGTGAAAAAATGTTGAGCGAAGCAAACGCGGAAAACTCTGGCAGCAAAAGCCCTGATCTTGATGTTGAACATTGTTTTGAACTGGCTGCACCGGAACCAAAGGATCGCAAGTTTGAACATTGAGCTACGCCCGTTCCATCTCGCGTTCCCGGTCGATGATCTTGCCGCCGCCCGTCAGTTTTATGGCGGGTTATTGGGATGTGAAGAGGGGCGAAGCAGCACCGAGTGGATTGATTTTAATCTCTATGGTCATCAGATCGTGACCCATCTTGATAGCGACCACCACCGAGATAAAATAACCAACGCTGTCGATGGTCAGAATGTCCCTGTGCCACATTTCGGCGTTGTCCTTTCCATGGAACAATGGCTGCGTTTGTCTCGCACGCTAGAAGAAAATGATGTGCGTTTCATCATCAGGCCGACGATCAGGTTCAAAGGAAAGGCCGGCGAGCAGGCAACGATGTTTTTTCAAGACCCAAGTGGCAACGCGCTGGAGTTTAAGGCCTTTGCAGATGATGATCAGTTGTTTGCGGTGGATTGATATGCGTCTGGATTGAGTGCCATTTTGCGTTCAATTTTATGACGCTTCATCTTCTCCACAAATGTTGTACGCCGCAGGCTGACCAGATTGGCGGCTTCTGCGACCACGCCTTGTGCCATTTTAAGCGCCGATAACAGATATCGGCGTTCTTCCTCCATAAGATGCTGTCGAAGATCGAAGCCATCGACCAGGCTGCCATCATCTGCAAATTGTATTTCGGAATCGGGTTCACTTGTCACCATGGTCGGCGTGGTTCCGGCATAGCTGGATGGCAGCGCGTCCGCTTGATCCGAGGGCATAGTGGAGGCGCGCCGACGGAAAAGAGAGGCAATCTGTCGCTCCGATATCATCATTTTCGGAAATAAAAGCGCAGCACGCTCTACGATATTTCTCAGTTCTCGCGCGTTGCCGGGCCAATCATATTTTGTGAGTATGTCCATCGCTTCAGTGCTAAAGTTAATGCTGTCGCATTGCACATTATTTGCTGTCTTCACATCTTTCAAAAAATGCCGGATCAGCGGTGCAATATCTTCTCTGCGATGTTTCAGTGCGGGAATATCAATCGGGAAAACGGAAAGACGGTAGAACAAATCCTCTCGAAAGCGGTTGCCGGCGATGGCAAGGTCGATATCCTGATGGGTGGCGGAAATGATCCGGGTGTCCACATCAATCGTTTTTGTACCGCCGATGCGTTCGATCTGCTTCTCTTCCAATACCCTTAGCAGCTTTACCTGCATATCAAACGGCATGTCGCCGATCTCGTCAAGAAATAAGGTGCCGCCGCTGGCGTCTTCGAAGCGGCCCTTGCGCTGGGCAATCGCACCGGTAAAGCTCCCTTTTTCATGACCAAATAGTTCGGATTCCAAAAGATCACGAGGAATGGCACCACAATTTACCGCAACAAATTTTTGATTTGAGCGCGTGGAGCAGCGGTGTAGCGCTCTGGCCACCAATTCTTTCCCACACCCGGATGGACCGGTAATCATAACCGGTATCTGTGTCGCTGCGGCATAGCGGATCAGGCTGTGTACTTCCCTAATCGCATGGCTTTCACCGATCAGATGGCGTGACGGATCGTCGCGATGGTCGCTTATTTCTTCTAAAGGCTGATGTTCCATAATGTGGCCTCACTCAATTTGACGTTGAGTTCACTATGAGAACACATGGCGAAATGCTGTCGGAAGTTGGTCCGTTTCGGAGAGTTAACGGGCTGGATTGGGCAGTTTAGCCAAATAAGTTAGCAGTTATGCTCTTGTTTCCAGCGTTCCAGAGCATGCTCCAATTGCCGCTCAGCCATGTCACGCGCTGCGTGTCTGGGCAGTTCAAGGGACCCGGCCAATCGTTCACCGATAAGCGCGTCGCCAAGTGCCATCAGGACAAGCGCCAATGTGTCTTGGTGCATTTCCCGGTCTTCATGGCCACCTTCTCCGATATCGTCCACCAGCTCATGAATAGCATCGACAATCGGGTCCAGCGCATCTTCGTTGCCAGTGAGTAGCATCCAAGACGACAGGGCGCCTGCGCCTTCCTTGTCAAAGGCGTCGAAGGTCAGATCTACAATATCGCGGACCGTGCCTTCACCTGTTCTCGATTTTAAAATCGCCTGAGCAATTGTCCCGCAAACCTGTGCCCCTAAATATTCGGCAAGTGCCTTTTGCAGGCCTGATGCAGAACCGAAATGATGCAGCAAATTGGCATGCGTGCGCCCGATGCGTGAAGCAACAGCTTTCAATGTTACCGCTTGCGGCCCGGCTTCAATAAGTAAATCCCGCGCGGCAGCCAGCGCCATAGCGCGACTTTCTTCTGGAGATAGGCGGCGTTTTGCAACTGACATTTATGTAAGCAACCCTATTTCCTCTACAGATATCGGAGATATATCCAATATTGATCAATTCTATCAATATGAACATGCACAGTTCGGCGCAAGATAAACCCGAAATTATCGATATATCGCCCTTGCGGATCATGTTGGCGGCCAACAGCAGGTTTGTCGCACTGGGAGATGGATACTTCAAGTTTACTTATAAAATACCAGTGTCTTAAATCTGATTCAAAAGAAATGCGACCGCACTGCATCTGGTAAAATCAATTTATTAACTTCATCTATTCTTGGTTTCGTCAGGCTTTTCTTAACCCTTCAATTCTATGAGTCGGATAGCCTGAAACTGGCTGTGCACTCAAAATTGATGACGGAGGCCGACAACCGTGGACGATGTTCCATCGAAATCTCACCAAGAAAATACGCGTGATAGCGTAGCGGGAAGCGTGACTCCGGCCGACCTCAGCATAAAATCCAGGAACCTGCATTTCGGCGGTTCGCCAATTGAAAATCGCTGGTGGGTTGGCGGCGATCCCTATGCCACCGCATTTTTCAATGCGTTGTCAGCAACATTCCCGGTTGCAGAGAGTTTCTTTATCACAACGATAAAGCAATTTCGGGAGGGCGCTCCGGAAAAACTGCGGCACGAGATCCGTGCTTTTATTCAGCAAGAAATGGTGCATGGCCGCGAGCATTTGATTTTCAATCGTCATTTGGAGCGATCCAACTATGACCTGACGTTACTCGACGAATCGGTCAAGGGCGTGATGGCCCGAATACAGGCAATGGATCCGATATACCATTTGGTTGGGACGATGTGCATGGAGCATCTGACGGCAACCATTGCGGCTGAGATTATATCGAATCCGGACCTGCTTAAAGACGCGGACGAAGAGCAGAAAAATCTATGGCTCTGGCATGGTTCCGAAGAGATTGAACATAAAGGTGTCGCTTACGATACCTGGTTACATGTCACCAGAGATTGGAGCCGGCTGAAACGCTGGACAGTGAAGTCGGCATTCATGGCCCGTATCTCGATAGGTTTTACCAAAAATCGCAGCAAGGGCATATTGGAGCTCTTGCGACAGGACGGCATTACGGGGCCTCGGGCTTGGTTTGGGCTGGCGCGCTATGCGCTATCCTCTCCCGCGCCTTTTCGGCGGACATTGGGGCCGTGGTTTCAGTTTTTCCTACCCGGTTTCCATCCGTGGAATATTGATGATCGAGAATTGATTCAATTGGCGGAAAGCGAATATGAAGCCGCGATTATGGATCAGTCGGAAGGCGAACCAACCGTCACCGAATTGGCGGAAAAACTGAAAAAGATCAAATTGCCAAAAGTGGCCTGATTGCGGGTTTCTTCACTAGGCCGCTAGTGGTCGAGCGACGTCGTCGTCATCATCCGCCAGCCGAATTTTGAAATGCACCGCATCAACCTTGGCGCCGCGGCCCTTGGAAAAGCGTGGTTCCGTTCGGCCCGTGGGTCTGAAACCCAGCTTTCGAAGCACTTTCCCGGATGCGGGATTATCGACATAATGTTCTGCCTGCATTTCCAGATGCCCCAAAGATCGTGCGTTCTCCAATACAGCATGGCCCGCTTCGGTGGCATAGCCATGTCCCCACTGATTTCGGGCAATCCAATATCCTATTTCAAGATTGCCATCCTCCATATGACCAAAGCCAATGGAGCCAACAAATAGCGGTGCCCCGGACGTGCGCCGGAAAATCAGAAAATTGGGGTGAAGCACGGGACGCGGCAAATCCAAAAACTGGACGGCGTCCTCGTGCCGATAAGGCCAGGGCGCCGAGCCAAGATTTCTGACAATTGCCTCGTCGTCAATTGCCGCGTGCACGGCGGCGGCATCTTCGGGCCAACCGGGTCTCAGTAATAATCTTTCGGTTCTTGCAAACATCTCGACTCTCCACAGTCTTTTTGGCCACAGTCTTTTTGGCCACAGTCTTTTGGTTCGCCTCCTGTTGCCTGTGCCGACTAGAATTGATCGGTGACAGCAATGAGACATTTTCGACAGGGAGAATAAAAAAAGGGAGAGGATGACCCTCTCCCTGAAATTGGTGGTTTTTTGAAACTATTCAAAAAACCTAGGTCATCCTGCGGTGGATAACCCTTTTATTGAGTTGTCCGTTATTCGGCGGCTTCTGCCATGGCGTCGACGGAGACATATTTGCGGCCGAGCTTGCCTTTGTGGAATTCCACTTTGCCATCGATAAGCGCAAAGAGTGTGTGATCTTTGCCCATACCGACATTGCGACCCGGATGGGTTTTCGTGCCGCGTTGGCGGATAATAATATTTCCTGCGACAACAGCTTCGCTGCCGTATTTTTTGACGCCCAAGCGGCGACCTTCGGAATCGCGACCGTTACGGGATGAACCACCTGCTTTTTTATGTGCCATGGTTTAGTCTTCCTTTTTGGCAGCAGGCTTTTTGGCCGCTGGCTTCTTGGCTGGGGCTTTCTTAGCAGCTGGCTTTTTCGCCGCCGCTTTTTTGGCCGGTGCCGGTTTGTCTTCGGTTTTCGCAGCTGCTTTTTTGGCTGGAGCCTTTTTGGCAGGAGCTTCTTTCTTTGCATCGGCCTTTTTCGGGGCGTCTGCTTTTTTCTCTTCAGCTGGTTTCGCGGCTTCCTTCTTTGGAGCAGCTTTCTTTGCAGCTTTCGAATTGCCAACAGCGGTAATCGTTACAACCGTATGCTGCTGACGATGGCCGTTTTTCCGGCGGTAATTATGCCGGCGGCGTTTTTTGAAGATGATAACCTTCTCGCCTTTTTCCTGCGCAACAATCTCGCCGGTCACTTTCAGGCCTTTGCTATCAGCGATTTTGTCGCCGTCGCCCGCGAGTAGAACGTCATCAAAGGTAACCGAATCACCCGCTTCTCCAGCGAGTTTCTCGACTGCGATAATATCTCCTGCGGCAACTCGATATTGCTTGCCGCCGGTGCGCACAATTGCGAACATGGCTAATTTCCGTTTCAAAATAGTGGTTCCAACGCGCAAGCATAGAAACGCGAGTCTCTCGGCTCACGCTGGAAAGAGTGGGCAGTTAAGCGATGAGCGTTGATCTGTCAACCAGCTAAGGTGATTTTAGGCCCAATTTTGGGCGATATTCAGCGCTATCGCAATTTGCGTTGCAGGTGCCGTTTGCCGCTTCTAATAGAATGGCATGAAAATCAAAACCGCCATAGCCCTGTTCATGATGGCCTCCGTTTCCGCCTGTTCGATGCAGGAAGGTGATTTTCCTTCGTTGGCCAAACGACCTTTTGAGGACAACAAGCCGGTAACGAGCCCCGAGCCCTCCGCTCCATCGGTTTCGCGACCATCCTCGGAGGTGCAGACATTGGTCGATACGGCAATGGCACAAAGCAACGCCGCCCATTCCCAATTCCTGAAAGACCTTCGGCGTGTAACAGGTCATGTGAATGCTGCGCGCGGATCCGCGATGTCGAGCGAACGATGGGTGGTCGCGCAAATGGACTTAGCGGCGTTGGAAATCGTGCGCGGCCCGTCTGTTTCTGCGCTCGCCGATATTGACCGGATATATACAAGTCAGATGAATAGGTCGTTTGACGATGAAAATGCCGGCGGCACCGCGATGGTTGAGTCGAAGCGTCAGGAAATTCTGGCACAGGTCAAACAGCAACAAGACGAGATCGACGCCCTGAAGGCAAAGTTACGCTAGCCGATCGCAGCGTCCACCGCCGCTTTGTGCTGCTTTGCATTTTCAGCATAATGAGCCACGCTCAGATGCATGCCGGTTATGGCCGCTTGCGAAAGGTCGCGCATATATTTTGCCGGTGAGCCAGCCCAAAGCTGGCCAGATGGAATACGCTTACCGGGCGTCAGCATAGCGCCGGCGGCTAACATCGCATCTCCTTCAACAACACATCCGTCCATCACTGTGGTGCTCAGGCCGACAAAAGCGCGATCTTCTAACGTAGCGCCGTGCAGCATAACCATATGTCCGACCAGCACATCATCGCCGATAATCGTCGGGTGCCCATTCGGCGTCACCGGGGTCTCGCTATCGCAATGCACAGTCGTACCATCTTGAATATTCGTTCGCGCGCCGATCTTGATGAAATTCACGTCGGCGCGGATCACGCAATTATACCAGATGCTTGATTCGGGACCGATCTCAACATCGCCAATGATCTTGCAACCCGGCGCAATAAACGCGCTGTCATGGATTTTGGGCGTTTTGCCGTTGAACGGCAGAATAAGTGGATCGGTCATGATGGCTCTTTCGTACAATAGGTGACATGGCGCAAGAGATCACTTTTAGGATCGACCAGCGGGTGATCAAAATCCATGCCGGGCAGATATGTCATGCCAAGGCGCTCCATAACGGCCCGGCTGCGATCATTATTTTCGCTAGTGATTGCCCAGACATGTTCATCCGGGAACCGTTTTGCCGCCCAGCGGATGCATTTTTTCGCTGCTTCGGTAATATAGCCATATCCCCAGCTATCAAAAGCCAGGCGCCAGCCGATTTCAAGCTTGTCCTTCACCGGCACGTCATGGGCCCCTCTGATCATACCGCACCAGCCGATTAATTTACCATCCGCCTTGGTTTCCAGCGCCCAAAAACAACAGCCATCCTTTGCCTGCAATTCCTGTAACCTGATGATCAAGCCGGATATTTCTTCCCGGGTCTTGAGCGGGCCCAGTGTTTCCATGACTCTTGGATCGCTGTTAATGGCATAAAAATCGTCCGCGTCTTCCTGTCGCCACTCGCGCATGATGAGGCGCTCTGTTTCCAGACGAAACGACATTATTGTTGCAGCAGCCTCGCCGCTTCGGCTGCGAAATAGGTCAATATTCCTCTACAACCGGCGCGTTTGAACGCCGCCAGTTTTTCCAGCATCAATGCATCATGGTCGCCAACGCCCGCCGCTGCACCGGCTTTGACCAAGGCATATTCGCCCGACACCTGATAGGCGAACACCGGCACGTTAAACTCGGACTTCGCGCGGTAGATAATGTCGAGATAGGCTAGCCCGGGTTTTACCATCACGCTGTCGGCCCCTTCGGCAATATCCATGGCGATTTCGCGCAAAGCTTCATCGCCATTGGCCGGATCCATCTGATAGGTCTTCTTGTCGCCCTTCAGCAATCCGCCGGATCCCACGGCATCGCGGAATGGCCCATAAAAGGCACTCGCATATTTGGCCGAATAAGCCATGATCTGCACATTATGATGATGTGCGCGTTCCAGCGCATCACGGATTGCGCCAACCCGGCCATCCATCATGTCGGAAGGGGCAATGATATCGGCGCCCGCATTGGCTTGATTAAGAGCCTGTTTGACCAACATGTCCAGCGTGCGGTCATTCTCAACATAGCCGCTATCATCGAGCAATCCGTCCTGGCCATGTGAAGTATAGGGGTCCAATGCGACATCGGTGAGCACGCCAATGTCATCGCCCAATGCATCTTTGATTGCCTTGACCGCACGGCACATCAGGTTGTCGGGATTAAGTGCCTCCGCGCCAGTGTCGCTGCGCTTCTCTGGCTGTGTATTGGGGAATAATGCGACACATGGAATGCCCAAATCACGTGCTTCTTTGGCGCGCGCGACAATGCCATCGACCGACCAGCGAGATACGCCGGGAAGGCTGTCCACCGGTTCTTCAATACCTTCGCCATCGACAATGAACAAAGGCCAGATAAAGTCTGCTGCGCTAAGCATATTCTCACGCACCAGATTACGGCTCCAGCTTGTTGTTCGGGAACGACGAAGGCGGGTGCGTGGATAAGATGTCATATCGGTCATAGCTGCATAATATAGGACCGTCAGAATATAGAGCAATTGAAATAGCGCGTGCACGCTAGTTGCGGCATTCCGGCGCATCGCTTATCATTTGTCCGGTCAGCTATTTGGCGGACATCACAGTGGTACCGAATATCTATCGTTTCTTCGCGCTGTTTACGATCCTGGCTGCACTTGCGACTTCGCCGGCTTCGTCCGGCAATGCCTTTTATTTTATACCCGGACAGATACCATCGACAGATGCCGGAAAGCAGGAGCTTGCCAATGCAATGGTGCTCACTCCATCATGTTGGATCTAGTCCAGAGGCTGCAAAAAACAACCCGGCGTTGATGAGCCAGATATCAGAGAAAGTGGGCAGTATGTTGAAGCAGATGATGAATATCGATCTGCGTTCAATGGTATTGACGGAAAACGGCTTGGAGATTGTAAGGAATAAGTGCTGCGGCCTAGCTATCGAGCGCCTTGTTCAATCGATTTATTTCACGTTCGCTCTGTGGTTTTTTCGATGCGCTTTTCAACGTTCCCAGTGCCGCACCGGGTTCCACCCGTTTCAAGCGGCGCAGTTCATCCTTGAACCGGCGCAGTTCCCTGCCGCCCAATTCTGAACGCTCGACGAATTTTACGGAACGCGGATTAATGGTGCGGCCATTGCGATATAATTCGTAGTGCAAATGCGGGCCGGTTGAGAGGCCGGTTGAGCCGATATAGCCGATAATCTGTCCTTTGCGCACGCGGCGTCCGTTGCTCACCGCGATCCGGCTCATATGGGCATAGCCAGAGGCTAGTCCCCCGCTATGTTTGAGTTTTACAAATTTTCCAAACCCGCCTTTGCGTCCGGCGTAGGTGACCTTGCCGTCGGTGACCGCATATATCGGGGCACCATAACCGCCACCGAAATCGAGGCCGCTATGCATCCGTTTGTAGCGCAATATGGGGTGCCGCCGCATGCCATAGCCAGAGGTCGTTCGCCCGCGCGTCGGCCGGACCAGTTCGCCGCGAGATTGGCCCACACCAGAAGCTTCGAACCAGTTTGTACGGCCGCCGCTATTCCATTTCAGCATCTGCGCTTTGGGTTTGCCGCCGCGGTCTATGCCCGCATATATCAGTTCGCCAACTTCGATCTCGCCGGTTTCGGCGCGGCGATAGGCCAGAATGATATCAAACTCATCCGTGGAGCGGATATCACGCGACACAGACATTTGTTTGCCAATGACGCGCAAGAATTTCTGTACTGCTTCGGTTGGTGCACCGGCAGCCCTTGCCGAACGGTAGAGGCTTGAGCCGACGACGCCTTTGATCCGCAGCGGTGTGTCATCGACCAAAATCGGCTGGCGATTGAGTTTCAGTCGTTCGCCATCGCGTAAAATTTCCAAGTTTAGGTCAAAACGTGCCCGGAAGGCCAGCTGATCCAATGGACGTGCCTGATTTTTGCCAGGGCGACGCCCCAAGGTAACGTCGATCTTTGTGCCTGGCTTGATCTCGCCCAGTTTTACTGTGCCAGCCACCATATCGGCAACTTGGCGCGCCTCGGCGCCTGCCACGCCCGCGCGTTGTAACACGCGGCGCAGGCTGTCGCCTCGGCCCAATGTGGCGACCAGTTCAATAGAGGGGCGTTCCGGGCTTTCCGACAGCGCGCGCACAGCATCGGTTGATGCCATGCTCATGCCGGTATCGGATCCATAGGCCAATGGCGCAATCATCTGGGACCGGGCATAGTCTGCCTGAGTGCCGATTAGCGGCGCAGGTTCATGTCCAGCGATTGGGCCAAAATCCGGAAGCGCAGAAATCGCTACACCGCATAGCAAGCCCAATGTTGCAAGACCGCGAAGCCACGTGAAACTGCCAATGTCCCGGCCAAGGTCAGGCACCCATTCCGTTTCCGACAATCGCTCGCGCCAATCTTCCAGTCGTTCGCCAAATGGAGAATTCGCTTTTGCATCGGGCACGGGGCCGTCAACGGCAAGTGCCGCAGCCCCGGTTCCCTGATCAGCAAGCATGTCAATACTCTTGAACAAACGCACCCCTTGATGATGCCCGAACGCCGAATAGACCATCGGCGCCGCTGCAACGCAATGATAAGTGACCTCTGTGAAGGAACAGGGTTAATGTCAAATTAAGATGGCAGATTGCCGCTCTATGCTGCGACGAATCGTGCAAAATCGCGGACATGCAGTCCGAGCTGGCCGAGC
>CALKXX010000175.1 GCA_938003725.1 uncultured Sphingomonadaceae bacterium
CAACTGTTCCACCGTTGGCACAAAACCGTTAGAATAAAATGGATCGGTCCCGAAATTATAGGCACCGTGCCCAGCGAACATCAAATGCTCTTCAACCGGCGCGCCGTGCACAATTTCCTGCAGGCTTTTCTGGATACAGAAACTGCGCGGATCAGCAAGCCGGCCGGTGGAGAAATTATCATGATCTTTCCAGGCAGAGAACCCGCAATGCGAGAGGCATCCCATACAATCCGCCTGATCCTTGCGGATCATCTTCGCTTCATCCGGTTTTGCGAATATCAATGTGTTGTCGGGTGTTTTCAACGCCATCGTGAAACCGAGACCATCCCATTCACGGGCGCGCAAAAGATCTTTGCGGGCCACCCAGAAGTTCTTACCCTTTATTCCCACATCCAATTGGTGGGTATGTTCACCTGCTTTTTCCGTCGAATAGGGAATTTGCCGTTCCGACCGGGCTTCCAAGCTGCGTAAAAATTTGTTGCGCACTGCCGAGCTGTAAAAGCCGGTAGGCGAGAATTTATGCAGAAGGATGTCCCCTTCTTTGATCTTTATAAGCTCGCTCTTCCAGCTTTCCGGAATCGGGCTTTCTTTTGTCAAAAGCGGCCGCGTTCCAAATTGAAAGGCAATCTGCCCCAACTCTTCGCTGTCGATCCAGTTTTCCCAATCACGTAAATGCCAAACACCACCAGCCATGATGATTGGGACGCTGTCTGCAATCCCCTCTCCGCGCATCGTTTCGCGCAATGCTTTGACTCGAGGGTAGGGATCTTCGGGACTGCGCGGGTCTTCTGCGTTAGACAAACCGTTATGGCCGCCGGCCAACCAGGGATCCTCATATACAACCGCCGCCATCAGGTCGGGTACCTTGCGATAAGCGCGTTTCCACAACGCCCGAAAAGCACGGGCAGAACTTATGATCGGCAGATAGTTTACGCCATATTGCTGAGCAATTGCCGACAATTTATAGGGCATTCCGGCGCCGCAAGTGACCCCTGCAACCATGCCTTTGGTTTGCTCCAGCACACAGTGGAGCACCTGTGGCGCTCCGCCCATTTCCCAGAGCACATTGATATTGATAGCGCCCTTGCCATTCGATATCTCAAACGCCTTCGTCACCTGTGCAACAGCACCGTCAATCGCATATTTTATAAGCTCTTCATGACGCTCGCCGCGCTTGGCACCATGATAGATTTGCGGAATGACATTGCCTTCGTCATCATAACTATCGGCGTTTACTGCAGATACGGTTCCAATGCCGCCGGCTGCCGCCCAGGCACCGGAACTTGCATGATTTGTGGCTGCGACCCCTTTACCACCTTCTATCAACGGCCAGACCTCCTGACCGTTATAGACAATGGGTTTAACCCCTTTGAACAATGAATTCTCCTATTTGCCCGTCAGCGGCATATACAGTGCTGATCCAAATTGCTTGCAAAAAAACGCATCTCACGAGCAATCTAATTTTTATTACCGAAATCGCTTCGACCAAGCGCCCGGCCGTATAACATCGAATAGCGCGCCAACATCTTGCTTTCATTATATTCTGCTTGTGCCCTAATCCGGTTTTGCGCGCCAACGTCCTGACGCAATTGTTCATGTTGCACCAGCGTCGTTAGCGCCTCGACAAGCTGTTTCTCATCGGAGGCGGGTTTGATAAATCCCTGATTCGGCTGAGACACCATTGACATCACATCCCCAACATCGGTCGACACAACGGGCAATCCGGCCGCCATCGCTTCAATCAGAGATATAGGGAATTGTTCGCTGTCCGAGGATAGCGCAAAGATGTCGAACAAACCGACATAGCGTGCCGGATTGTTCAAAAACCCAGGCATCAACAGTCTATCAGCCATGCCGCATTTCTGCGCTTCTGCTTCAATCTTCGCTTTTTCGGGACCCTCACCAACAATGATCAATCGCACATTGTCGCCCGCAGCGGCACAGGCCCTGACCAGCCGCGGCAAATTTTTGATCGTCCGCAGTCCGGCCAATGTGCCGACAACCACCTCGCCTTTCTGTTTTTTATATCCTGGAAGCGCACCGCGTTGCGGTTTTTTCTCAAACCGCTTTACGTCAATACCATTGGGGATACGTTGCACCTTTCCATCAGGTTGCTTCCACACTGACTTCGCGATCTGCTCCAGTCGTTCAGACGGTACAACCAGCGATTGGCTCGCCCCCAAAGCAAACATCCGGAACATGTTGCGTTTCCAGTTGAGCTTCTTTTGCTCATCCTCGTTAAAACCATCTTCATGATGGATCAGCGGTGGCAGTCCCTCAACTCGGCTAAACAGCGTCCGTGCCATCACACCGTCCATTGAACCCCAATTATAGGATAATATAAGATCAAATCTGCGAAAATAAGCGATCAACTCGCGATATCGGCCTAACCCCGGTTTTCCGGCCAATGACGGCGCATCCTTTGGAAACTCAACCTTTACCTTAGCATCCAAAGCATCTCTCGCCGACAAACTGTCCGGTTCGGCTGATAATATCGTATGTTCCGCCTGTACGCCGAAATGATTCATAAGGCGCACCGCTCGTGCTTCCTTGCCGCCCAAATTGAAGGTGCTGTGTAGATGCAGGATTTTCGCTGACTTCATTAGGCTATCCGTTTGAGCAATTGGGCGATGGCATCAAGGCTGACTGGCTCCTCCAGCGTTGGCGCATGCCCTACCCTCGGCACCGTCACCAATATACCCTGATCAAGTTTTTCCAACATTTGACGAGCGACCGTTTCACTGAACAAATCCGACAATTCTCCGCGCAAAACCAAGGTGGGAATCGATTCCAGTGCCTCCAGCGCTTTCCACAACGCACCGCTGCCACCGCCTTTAGAGTCAAATGGCTCTGCGATCTTCATGTCATAGTCCAGTTTTATGCGTCCGGAGCTATTCATGGCGTATAATTTCTTCGCTAACGCGATCCAGTCTTTCAGCGTAAAGTCGGGGAAGATATCGCTACTGCTGTCCGCCATATCTCGCGCAGCGTGGGCCCAGGTTTCAAAGCTTCGTCCCTGCCCAACGGAATCCGCGATCCTTTGCAAACCGGTTGGATCAGTTTCCGGACCGATGTCATTCAACAAAGCGCCAGCGACGCGGCCGGGATGTGCGGATGCCATGACCATAGTCACAATCCCCCCCAGCGAAGTGCCAAAGAACACTGCTTTGGGGAGTGCCAAATAATCCATCAATGCGGCGATGTCGGCTATATAGGTTTTGGGGTGATAAGTCGCTGTATCTTTGGCATATTCGCTCATACCGCGGCCGCGCAGATTGACCATGATAATCCGTCGATCACCGCTTAACCAATCGCCAAGATGAGCGAAATCGCGGGCGTTGCGTGTCAGACCCGGCACACAGATAATCGGCGTGGCATCGCTGTCCGAGGGGTAATCCCGGCAATGCAATTTCAAGCCATCTTCGGACTTCCAGTAGACGTCCTCATATTTTTCCGATTGCGACATTTTTTAGTCAGGACCCTGCATAATGACTTGCTGCACATCCGATTAGCGGCCACTCTTCAAAAATGCCATATAAACCGCAATCAGACCCAAAAAGCTCTGCATATCAGGCCGATATCCGCATCACCGATCTTGGCGACAAGATTGGAGATCCGGTGCGAGCTGCTGACACTCCAAAACATATTTTGCGTTTCCGCAACGATCGCTGGGATAAAAGCGTCGGATTGAATGATCTTGATGACAAAAAATGGATTGATCATTTCGGCAAATTTGAACCGCTTCCGGAAAACCTGAACCCACCTCTGGCGCTGCGTTACCACGGGCATCAGTTTCGAAACTATAATCCTGAGATCGGCGATGGCCGCGGCTTTTTGTTTGCGCAGATGCGAGACCATGAAAATCGTTTGATGGACCTTGGAACCAAAGGCTCGGGGACAACACCATGGAGTCGCACCGGAGACGGCAAACTCACGTTGAAAGGTGCAGTACGCGAGATTCTGGCGACCGAAATGCTGGAAGCACTGGGCGTCGAGACATCGAAGACCTTTTCCGTGGTGGAAACAGGTGAGGAATTGTGGAGAGGGGACGAACCCTCACCCACGCGGTCCGCGGTTATGACCCGGCTCAATCACAGCCATATTCGCTTTGGAACATTTCAGCGTATCGCCTTCGAAAAAAACGAGCAGTTGATGCTTAAGCTGACAGAATATTGCCTGACGCATTATTACGGCGGCGCAAAAACCAACAATCCGGCATCGGAATTATTCGAACGGGTAGTAGGCAGGACGGCCCAGCTTGCCGGTGCATATATGACCGCAGGTTTCGTCCACGGGGTCCTGAATACCGACAATATGAATATTACCGGCGAGAGTTTCGATTATGGCCCGTGGCGGTTTACCCCCTATTGGGAACCGGGATTTACCGCCGCCTATTTTGATCAAGAAGGCCTGTATTGTTTTGGTAGACAGCCGGAGGCATTACATTGGAATCTAGCTCAATTGGCCAATGCCCTCAGACTAATAGCAGATAGTGATCCACTGGTGGCAGCGCTGGAGAGTTTTCCTCGAAAATATGGAGAAGCGTTCACCGAACATTTTTGTTGGCGATTGGGCGTTCAGTCAGACGGCTTCGAAACCGACAAACCCCTGATCATTGCCGCCGAAACAGCGCTTTCCTCCAAAACCGTTACCATCGATCAGTTTTTCTTTGACTGGGGACATTCATCTGCACCGCCGGTCAATGTGTATACGGATGAAGTTTTCGGGGATTTTCGAAGCCAAATGGAATTGCGTGTTCGAGCGCGCCCATCGGCCGGAGAATATTGGATGGGATCAGGAGCCTGTTCTCTCCATATTGAAGAAGTAGAGGCGACTTGGGATGCTATTGCGAAGGACGATAATTGGTCACCTCTTAACGACAAAATTGAGGCTATCCGGACGATGGGCTCGGCACTCCGGCAAAATAACTAGAATTTTCGCTTTTTAGTACTGGAAAATTAGTATTTGTTAACCATGTTGCTACTAGGCTATCAGCTTGTATCAATAAGAAAATCATCCAGTAAGGATGACTGGGAACTAGCAGGGCAATCTTGACCGAACTTATTTCAACTGAACCTGCAACCGGCGCGATGTTGTGGAAAGGCAATGAAGGCGACGCGGATGCAATGGTCGCCAATGCTCGCCGCGCATGGCCGACTTGGGCCGCCATGCCGCTTACCAGTCGTATTGAGGCTGTGCGGCGTTATGCCAATCGCATCCGCGGTCAATCTGACCAACTGGCCGAGTTAATTGCTCGCGAAACGGGCAAGCCGATTTGGGAAGCGCGGACCGAAGTCGAAGCAGTCATCAACAAGATTGATATTTCCGTAAAGGCTTATGCCGAGCGTACTTCGCAGCGGCAATTGACCAGCCAGCCAAATATGCGTGCGGCACTGCGGCATAAACCGCATGGCGTTCTGGCGGTACTTGGGCCTTATAATTTCCCTGCGCATTTACCAAATGGCCATATTGTACCCGCCCTGATCGCGGGCAATACCATCATTTTTAAACCATCTGAGAAAACTCCTGCCGTAGGCGAGTTTTTGGTCGATGCTTTCAATAAATCAGGGCTACCCAACGGTGTCGTCAATATCCTGCAAGGTGGACCGTCAGTTGGGAAACAATTGACGGCAAACGAAGATTTGGACGGCGTGTTGTTCACAGGATCTGCACAGACCGGAATTGCCCTTAACCGTCAATTTGCTGACCGCCCGGATAAGTTGCTTGCTTTGGAAATGGGGGGTAACAACCCGATCATCGTTTGGGATACCGACGATGTGCACAGCGCGGCCGTCCTGGTTGTTCAATCTGCCTATCTGACTGCAGGACAACGATGTTCTGCCGCAAGCCGGTTGATTGTCAAAGACGAACTATATGACCGTGTGGTCAAGGAAGTAAAACGGATTGCCGATCGGCTGATCATTGATGAACCGTTCAGCAAGCCTGCTCCCTTTATGGGACCAGTGATAGATAATCAGGTGGCCGATGGTCTGACAGAGAGCTTTCTTGCCCTCATGAGTGCGGGCGGCAAGCCAATCAAGCATATGGCCCGACCAATTGATGATCGCCCTTTCCTAACGCCGGCAATTATCGACGTAACAGACATGAAAGAGCGCCCGGATATTGAACTTTTTGGACCTATATTGCAGGTCATTCGCGTCGCCGATTTTGATGAAGCCATCGCCGAAGCGAACAACACACGTTATGGCCTTTCTGCGTCTTTGATCGGCGGTGCAGCAACCCAATATGATCAATTCTGGTCCAGTAGCCGTGCCGGTATCGTAAACTGGAACAAGATGACGGTGGGCGCGTCTTCCGAGGGACCGTTTGGCGGTGTCGGACTATCCGGAAATCACCGGCCCAGTGCTTATTATGCAGCAGATTATTGCGCCTATCCCGTTGTATCGATGGAAGCGGAGAATACGCGTGCTTCGATCGGAATTGGCCTGAAGGATGAGGATAAGGCGGAAGCCGACAGTTGAACCAGCAAAGAAATCTGGTGAATAGTATAACTTAGGCCGCTAAAAAAACTTCTGCTTTGGAAAATATGGCGGGACCGCGCATATCCATCACATGGATAATCGAACCAACATCGCGCGAGCGCCGAAAAAACCTGTGGGTACAGTCTATTTAGTTGGCGCTGGCCCCGGTGATCCAGAGCTTTTGACGCTGAAAGCGGCTCGGCTTATCTCCGAAGCAAATGTCATCGTGCATGACGGTTTGGTCAGCAATGATATCCTGGACTTGGCACCCGCGACTACCCGGCGAATTTCTGTCGCAAAACAGCGCTCTCGCCACAGTGTTGCCCAAAACCAGATAAACGAGATCCTGATAGCCGAAGCCCGTAAAGGCAACAAAGTCGTGCGTTTGAAGGGCGGAGACCCATTCATTTTTGGCCGTGGCGGCGAAGAAGCCGAAGATTGCGTCAAAGCCGGTGTAAATGTGGAAGTAGTCCCAGGTATTAGCGCCGCTCTGGGTTGCGCCGCGCAAGCAAGAATACCGCTTACCCACCGCGATTTTTCGAGCGCTGTTTCGTTTGTCGCCGGCCAATGCAAAGGACTTTCGGATCAAAACTGGGCCGGGTTGGTCGGGGTTGGCCGAACGCTGGTGATCTATATGGGCGTGGCCAATGCCGAGGCGATTGTCGAGAAGTTGATCTCGGACGGAGCCTCCCCTGATATTCCGGTTGCGGTACTGGAAAATGGTACGCGCAATAATTTCCGCGCCCTTCGCACTTTGCTTACCGATCTGGGTGATCTGGTGATCCGTGAGAATGTGAAAAGTCCGGCGCTATTGGTTGTGGGCGAAGTTGCCGCGCAGGGCGATGCGGCGAACATGTTTGCAAAATTTAACAAATTATCGGAGATTTCCCTGTGAAGATACTGACAGGAAATGATTTAAAGACCGGAGATGTTGTCTGGTGGACCGGCGGCGATTGGTCTCGTCATGTCGAGGATGCGATTGACGTTGGCGATACATTCGAGGCGATCTTGCAGGCAGAGGAAGCCTCCCGCCGGGTAAACGTCCCCTATGCCATTGATGCAGAACAGACCGAAGAAGGCCCTCGCCCCGCGCATATCAAGGAACGGGTCCGCGCACTTGGCCCCACTGTCCGTCCCGACCTCACATTAAAACCGGCCGATCCCGAAGCCGGAAACTGGGTAATTTAAAATGTATCAATATGACCAATATGACCAGCAAATGGTCGACACCCGCGTTGATGAATTCCGCGATCAGGTAAAACGCCGCCTTGCCGGAGAGCTGACCGAAGATCAGTTTAAGCCCCTGCGACTGATGAACGGCCTTTATCTGCAACTCCACGCTTATATGCTGCGCGTTGCCATCCCCTATGGCACGCTCAGCGGCAAACAAATGCGGATGCTGGGCCATATCGCGCGCAAATATGACCGGGGTTACGGCCATTTCACCACCCGTCAGAATATCCAATATAACTGGATAAAACTGGAAGACGCACCCGATATTCTCGCCGATTTGGCCAGCGTCGAAATGCACGCGATCCAGACCAGCGGAAATTGTATCC
>CALKXX010000176.1 GCA_938003725.1 uncultured Sphingomonadaceae bacterium
GTCGGCATGGCGCCGGTTGATACAGGCGAGAGCTGCCTCGGTTAGCGCTTCCCCCATATCCGCGCTAATTTCTGGCCAATATAACGGCATGGTGAGATTGACGTCATGATCCTCTTGCAACAGCAAAACGGGATATGCGACTTGAATAAATACGCTTGCAGAAACGCTGTCGGTTACTTGCCCTGCGCCATTTTCGGCCAGTGGTAGCCAGATTGTGGAAAGCAGAGCCAACATGTCGCTGGCCTCCGGCGTGTCTTCCAATATGCCAAGCTCGACGACCAGCTGCTGCAGGAAAATGCCAAAGCTATAATATTTTCCCTCGTCGCCAGAGCCCTTTGGGGACGCATTAAGCGGATTGGACCCGGCCGTAACCGCGCGCGGTGCATCGGCATCCGGTATCACGATATTTTGCCCGTCAAAAGGCATGCGTGTTTGAGGGCGCTGTTTCAGATAGCTAGAAAGCCCTTTCACAAAATCATTCCGGTATCGCGGATCATTTGTATCGACAGGATCCTCAATCCCATCCGACATTTCAGCACTAGTCACTGGAACGATGCCATAGAGGATCGTGCGTTTTCGAGCGGCGCAAACCTCTGGCGGGGCGATGTGCAGTGGAAGCACCTCTTCTCCCACAGTATCTTTGCTCCGCCGGTCTGCTGCGACTAGATGCAGCGCTTCAGGTGCGCCTTGAAAAGTTTGATGGCGTGTGGCGGGGTTTGGATCGGTCAACTCTGAACCTTGCACACTCTTCCAACCGATGACTGACTTTCCTTGCTTGAGCCAGCCGCATGGACTCTCGTCCTTCTCTCTTCTCAAAACCAACCCCATCCCCGATATTTTTTCCGGGTCGACGGGCGGATAACCGGGAGCTTCACAGGCCAGTTCAAAAAGTGCGATTTGAAACCGCCGGTGAACGGGTTGGTTAAGTTCCAAAATGCCAGTTTTTCTGCGCCGCAAATCTCGCCGGGCAGCAAGCCGTTGCCGCCAGTCATCTTGCTGCAAATCTTCCATGATGGCCGGTATGAAATTACTATCTTCCACGGTGACGATTAGCGCTCGGTTGCTCGTCGAACCCATTGGCCGCAACACCACGTCATGATGCGGTATCGGAGGCATCTTGCCGGCCATCAGACGGCGCTGCGCGGGGTGGATCAGGACATCTACCATATGTTGCCTGCCCCGGGCGTATAGCTGGAAGATATCACGCTGTTAGAGATCAGCATGTCACACTGCACAACCCCGCTAAATTGCGAGAAAGCAGAATCGACAGTGACCATGCCTGCGGACACTTCTACGGTTGCGGCTTCCACCGAAACCTTGCTCGCCGCTTTGATCGTTATACCCGAACCGCTCAGTTTGACGGTATTGCCGGACGCCTTGCATGTGACTTTGCCGCCGCCCTCATCGGTCACGATAATCTTGGCACCATTTGGTGTCTCAATCTCAATTTTTTCGCTGCCAGCTGATTCTTCGACAATTGCTATGCGGGTCCCAGCTTTGCCGTTCAGACTCCAACGGTCAACGCCGCTGGTCCCCAATTCATCGGGCAGTGCGGTTGACCCATTCCATAGAGAACCGACAACGATGGGGTGCAAACTGTCATTGCCCGCGAACAAGATGAGCACTTCTTCACCGACATCGGGAATGGCATGAAAACCGTAATTGTCTCCCGCAAAGGCAGTCGCAACACGGGCCCAGATCAGCGCGTCCCCATCAGGGTCGGAGGCGAGCAATTGAATCTGTACTCGGCCTTGGGACTCCGGATCATTGACGTCGGTAACCAACCCGATATGTGCGCCCGACAACCATTGCGCAGGTTCAAAAAGAGCAGGAGAAAAACTCGCCGGATCGGTCATACAGCACCTCCGAAATGCGCGCATTGCGCGGTAAAGTCGGTCATATATCCATTCTCTCGATCAAACCGGTGGATCGCCTCCACAACATTATATTGGTTGGTGAACATGGGGTTGGTGCCGAACAGGGTCAGCCAGCTGCCAACGCGGATTTCGGCATTGCCCACCGCGGTTCCTTCTGCGGTCACAAAAGCACGTGCATTTTTTCCAAATGCCGACCGGGCCTGACTATCTGCCCATTCCTGATCGAGCGGTTCATGGTGCCGGATATGGTTCCGGTAGGGCGAAAATTTTTCGTCCAATATGTCTTTTGCGACCGGACCTTCGCCTGGCCCCATCTCACCTTCGTCGGCGGTTCCCAAAACCATTGCACCGCCGGCAATATCCATCGCGGAAATACTGGTTTGTGCAAATTGGTGGGCAAGGTCCGCAATGGTCCGAATACGGACCAGGCTCTGCGGGAATGTGAGTTCGACGGATGTTCGTTCATCCCGCGCAATCGGCCCGACCTGAAGCTCCGCTCCCACCAGTTGGAGATCGGCGTCAACCGTCGCTAAGACACGGCGCATGAATGTCAGATCTGTTTCGCCCATTTGAGCCCATTTCTTGACGGGTTGATCCAACCCATCCCGGACCTGCGGCGAAAGACCATAGTCACCGGCAATCTGTTCGATCACTTGTTTGGGAGACATGTCGTCAAAAAGGCGTGAACGCT
This sequence comes from uncultured Sphingomonadaceae bacterium, assembly GCA_938003725.1. Lineage (GTDB taxonomy): Bacteria > Pseudomonadota > Alphaproteobacteria > Sphingomonadales > Sphingomonadaceae > Parasphingorhabdus. The sequence goes on from CALKXX010000176.1 coordinate 2,569, forward strand.
TTTCCCGGCGCGCAGCAAATAGAAGATCCTCAGCCAATATGGTGATTGTTGGTGCTTTGATGGGATCAAGTTCACCCTCCACCGCTGTAATCACACCGGAAAATATCTCTTGCGGAGACATGGTTTCTCCAGCGTATAAGATGATCGGTTCACCCAGTTTCAGCGGTTGATCGTCGCCGGTTGCTCCAAATCCGCTGCTGCCATCGGATGCGCTGATCCAGTCGGAAAAACTGATCTCCAATGAAGACAGGCCGCCCAAAGCCTCGCGCATTTTCATGGCAGAAATCTGTGCCGACAATAGCGGATATTCGGTGTCGCTTATCCGGACCGTCGGCCGGGCACTATACATGGTTGGGGGATCATCGCGGGCCATATCTATTCCGCTTCAAGCCGCGCTGCGCGTTGCTGCGTGCGCTTCATTTCTTGCATGATAAGCCGCGTCTCGGACAAGCTTCGCTGAACAGCCTGCGCGGCAGTGGAAGCTATCTCCGGTTGTGGCTGCAATTGTTCAGCTTCCATTTGTTCGATCATCACAGGCATATCGTTATCTATCTCCTAGAAAATTTTTACCGACGCGCTGGCTGAAGCAGAGCCCGAAACATTGGCTTGCAAACCCGAAGATCCGCCGCTGGTTAATTTCCCGCTTTCGTCAAAAGAGGCGCTGATACCCGGCTTTATGGGGCGGGGCGGCGGCGCGAGTTTAGATGCGGAATAGCTGTAGGTTTCGGTTTTTCCGTCGCTAATAGACAGGCCGGCAAAAGCGCCTTCTGACGCCGATAACCCTCCGAGTGAACCGCTGCCACCAGCCACGGCATAGGAGGAGCTGTTGACTCCGGAACCGGCCGAAGCACTGAATGCAGAGCTGGCTTGAGCCGAAAACCCTGCGCTGGCTGAAGAAGAAAACCCGCCACCGATGCCTCCGCTGGCGCCGAAACCTGCCCCTGCACTGGCGCCAAATCCCGCGCTGAAATCCCCGCCTAAACTTCCGCCAATATCGGCGCCAATATCGGCGCCAAATCCGCCTCCAACACCACCGCCGATCCCGCCGCTAATACCGCCTCCGATCCCGCCACCAATTCCTGCTCCGGCGCTGAGACCCAAGCCGGCACCGCCGCCTGCTTGTGCGCCAAAACCGAAACCGATGGATGCTCCCGCGCCCACTCCCATACTGAAACCTGCTGCTGCCTTCAGTTCGATACCGGCATTGACGGTCAATCCACCACCACCGCCCATCCGCATATTCTCGAGGCCGTTCTTCTTCGCAATATCACGTGCGGGCCCGGTATCTCCGGATTTGGCGCCTGCTTTTTGAGCCACAGCCGTTGTTCCCAAGCCACCAACGGGGCTTTCGTTCAATGTGACTTCGGCCCAATCATCACCGCTTGTGTCAAACTCTGTTCCTTGCACTGAGAGCTGCACGGTGGACCGAAGCGGGATACCTTCCGCTGACCAGAAATCGAGCGTTTCATTGTAAGATTCAATGACTCCCTGAAAACGGAAATTACCCCAAACCAGCTCGATTTGTGGCGGTGAACTTGTGTTATCCCCTTGGGGAATGGCCAATTCCTTGAGCCATCTTGTACCGTAAAAAAACTGGTCGCGGACATCCTCGCCGTCCTCGGTGGAATCGAATATCAATGTCGTTTCCAGCTTTGTCTTGACCGGCTGCGTAGATTGCGTGCTGTTTTCGTCGCTGCCCAATTGATTGGTCAGTGAGACCTTCATCGATTCCGGGTTGAAACGTGCCCAGCAAGAGCGAGGCTCTTCAGAGGAATCTTGTGGCAACACTTCATTGATTTCGAGCTCAGCCATCGTCATAGCGCGGTCTCCAAATGCAGGCCTTCATGCGCTAAATGAAGTTCTTCGATCGCTATTTCGCCGCCCGATGCGTTCAGGTCACCGACGCGAAACTTGACCGGCATAGCGCGCTTGAGCTTCCAACCTACCGTTGCCTTGCGGGACGCATCCTGTTCGCCTTCTGTTTCATCGCCGTCTTTGCTGGGACCCGATGGCCCGATTAGATAGATGGACACATCTGCCCTGCTGGTACTTGCCCACCCCCCATTGGGGACGTCATTTGCTCCTGCAAACAGCGACCACCATGCCCATAGATGGCGGGATTGAACCAGTCCGCGTTTCAAGATGACCGTGCTGAAAGTTACCGTACCGGCCCTTTGGTGGACCATATAGTTGGCGCCGCCGGAGCGAATTGTTTTGGGTTCCATTGTCGCTTCAAGGCCGGTGACTTCTGAAAAGCCGCCAGTGATGACCTTGTTCGATGCGGTGATCTCTTTGCCACTATCGTCAACGAAGGAGCTGTCATCCACGTCATCAAAAAGGCCAAGATCGATATCGACATGAAAATTGAAGCCGGCGAAAGGCGTGAGCGGGTCCTGTCCTTCTGGAATGGCGACGGTCATGATTGACCTCTGTTGCCCAGTGTGAGGGCGACATTGATCCGCTCAACCATTTGCGCAGGAGTGAAGGAAATGCGGGCAATCAAACGGCCATTATCAATATCATATTGGGTCATCGTGGTGCGGTCGCATTGTACGTCATAGGCCGCCGCCGGATTGGCACCATTTAGGGCACCTGCCTGCCACAATGCATAAAGCAGGGCATCCATTTCCTTTTTCAATGCCGCCCAGCTTTCTGGGCCGGATATGCCGAAAAAATGAGATTGTCCGATTTCGCGGGCGTTACGCAGAATGACCGCCATGGTACGAGACACGGGGCCAGCTTGCCAGGCGGCCGTCGAAGAGCTGGTCGCGTCGCTCAGACAGCGGAACTCTCCAAATTTGCGTCCGATCAGGCTAAGACCTGCACCAAGCCAGTCATAGGTTGAGCCCGGTGCGCCTTTCTGGATATCGCTGGTCGCGAGCATGGGCAGAGTAGATTGAATTTCGCTCAGCAGAGGTCCGGTCGATGAGGAAAAAGCACCACGGGTTAGCGATGTTCTTGCGATAGCACCGGCCAATAACCCTTCGCCGCCTTCAACATTTTCCGGCTGTGTCTGTGAAGCAGATGTCGTTACCCACGGATAGCAAAGTTGCAGCCGCGCACTTCCAGCTAAATTTTCGTCCAGAAGAGTTGCCTCGTCAAAACCCTCCAGTGGTTTGGTTAGTAGTGATAGCGGCCAATTTTGGGCATCCTGCGGAATCTCCGCATCATCCAGATCTGGCAAGGGGAGACTGCTGATCAGCATGACGTCACGCCGATGTGCCGCCCCGCCGGAACCGTGCATCATGGTTAGGATTTGCCGGATTGCCCGTGCCCAAAAACCATATGCTGTTAAACTTAGTCGCGGCGCGGAATAGCTGCGAAAGGCCTGTCGTTCCTGTGTATCGACGCCCGGGATCGTCGGCGCACAGTCACGAAACTGCTCGTCAATATCATCTGGGTCAAAGCTGATTGGGACAATCTTTGCAGGACCGGAGACAAGATCGGGTAGGTCGGGAAGGATCAGCATCGCAGCGTCATCCACGCCCAGAACATGCGCCGCACCCGTCCAAGTTGCCGGGTCATGCACCGATGGCGGTGAACCTTTATTGTCAAATCCTGACATTAGTGGCACCCGCTGATCGGCATCGTCAGGTGGTGCTGTGTTGGTCCAGGAAATCAGTTGCCGATATGTCTCTTTCGCAGCTTCTTCATCTTCGATCTCAGACAGCAGGGGCAGAGGATCACCGGTCCTGACAATATAGGCTTTTGCCCCGCCTTCTTCAAAAAAGGAGCGGACAGCCAACCCCAACCGACAGGGAATTTGTTCGACGGAACCAGATTCTACCGGTCGTTCATCCCAGGCAAATAGAGCATCGAACATGTCCCAGCTTTCTATCGGTACCGGAATATCCAACAACGCTTCCACCGTTTCCGGGTCGCGTGCAAAAGGTCCGATTCCTGTAAAGTCAGACTGCTGGAGCAGCCGATCAATGTCAGCTGGCAGCGGCCCGGGCCGTCGTCCGACCAGTCCGACGAACAAGGCAATGTCGGCGCGGGTCGGCGCGAAACCGGTCACCGGCGGCCGTACCTTAATGTCCACGCTGGGATAGGGCATCTTTAGCGTCTCACCTGTTGTTGAACTATAGGCCAGTCAGATTCAGACATCGGAAAATTCAAAGCCTTCCGACGCAACGACCAATTCTTCCATGGCGACGTCACTTCCGCCCTTGGCTGCCA
>CALKXX010000177.1 GCA_938003725.1 uncultured Sphingomonadaceae bacterium
ATCCGGAAGTTCGGGATCATCCGGAAGTTCTGGATCGTCAGGTAGCTCTGGCTCTTCGGGTAGCTCCGGTTCATCCTCTAGCAGCAGTTCGAGCAGTTCCAGTTCGTCCTCGTCTAGTTCAAGCGGTGGATCAACCAGCACTTCTTCTGGAGCGACAGGCGGATCAACCAGCACGTCTTCCGGCGCAACCGGCGGCTCGTCAAGCTTTGGTGGAAACAGCAGCTCAACAAGCTCTTCCACAAGCGGCAGCACCAGCACGTCTTCTGGTGGCAGCAGCGGAGGATCAACCGGTGGTTCGACCGGCGGAACGGATGTTCCGGCGCCTCCGGTCGTCTTGCTCTTCGGCGCAGCGGCAGCAGCGGTGTTTGCCCGTCGCCGCAAAGCGAAAAAGGCAGTTGCTGCCTAAACTCAGCAATGCGACCCATTGATAAAGCGGCTGGAGCGATCCGGCCGCTTTTTTCTTGGGCACTGTATTCGGGCTTGCCTGATTTGTGTGCTCTGGGCATAGGCTTTGGCCATGCATGATCTAAAATATATACGTGAGAATGCCGTTGATTTCGACGCGGCTTTGGCGCGACGAGGGGCTTCGCCGATAGCGGCGGATCTTTTGACGTTGGATGAAAGCCGGCGCGCTCTAGCCACAGAGATGCAGCAAGCGCAAGCACGGCGCAATGAAGCATCGAAAGCAATCGGCAAGGCAAAAGCCCAGGGAAATGAGGAAGCTGCCCAAGCTTTGATGACAGAGGTTGCCGAACTCAAAAAAACGCTCCCTGCGTTGGAAGAGAAAGAACGTGACGTTGCGACAAAGTTGAAAAACACACTCGCTGGCTTGCCCAATCTCCCCGATGAAGACGTTCCCGCCGGCGCTGATGAAGACGACAATGTCGAGATTGAACGCTGGGGCACGCCGCGTAGTTTTGATTTTGAGCCAAAAGAACATAGCGATATCGGTCCCTCTCTGGGTTTGGATTTTGAAACCGGGGCGAAAATGTCGGGCGCACGCTTTACGTTTTTACGCGGACAGATGGCGCGGCTGCAAAGGGCACTTGCCCAGTTCATGCTCGACAAGCAAACGCTGGAAAATGGCCATACCGAATGCGCTCCGCCTCTGCTGGTGCGAGAAGAAGCGATGTTTGGTACCGGGCAGCTGCCCAAATTTTCGGAAGATTCCTTTCAAACGACTGACGGCCGCTGGTTGATTTCGACCTCGGAAATCAGTTTGACGAACAGCGTCCGTGAGCAGATTTTGGACGAGGCTCAACTGCCCATTCGGTTGACCGGCTTGACCCCTTGTTTCCGTAGTGAAGCCGGCGCGGCGGGCAAAGATACGAAAGGGTATATCCGCCAGCACCAATTTGAGAAAGTGGAACTGGTGGCGATCACGCGGCCCGAGGATAGCGAAGCGGAACATGCGCGCATGACCAAAGCGGCGGAATCGGTTTTGCAAGCGCTGGAGCTGCCCTATCGAAAAATGTTGCTTTGTGCCGGTGATATGGGGGCAACAGCGCGAAAAACCTATGATCTGGAGGTTTGGCTTCCGGGGCAGGATAGCTATCGCGAGATTTCGAGTATCTCCAACACCGGTGAATATCAGGCACGGCGGATGAATACCCGCTTCCGGCCTGCGGGTGAGGAAAAGGGCACACGGTTTGTCCATACATTGAACGGATCGGGGCTCGCGGTGGGCCGGACGCTGGTTGCCGTGCTCGAAAATTATCAGCAGGAAGATGGCTCTGTGACGATTCCGGCCGCGTTACAGCCTTATATGGGCGGGATCACGAAACTGGAAATACCCTGATGCGTATATTGCTCACCAATGATGACGGCTTTGATGCACCCGGCATAAAGGTGCTGCACGATATCGCGCAGCATTTTTCCAACGATATATGGATTGTAGCGCCTTCGGATGAGCAATCGGGGGCGGGGCATTCATTGACACTGACCCGGCCGCTACGCATCCGTCAACGCGGGGACCAGCAATATTCCGTCGATGGCACGCCGACCGATAGTGTGATGATGGCGGTCGCAAAAATCATGAAAGATGGTCCTCCGGATTTGATACTATCCGGCGTCAATCGGGGCGCCAATCTGGGCGAGGACGTCACCTATTCAGGCACGGCATCAGCGGCGATGGAAGGCGCGTTAGCGGGCATCCCCTCGATCGCGCTAAGCCAAGCCTATGGCCGCGGCGCGATCGGCAATGACGTGCCCTTTGATGCCGCAGTAAAATGGGGCGAAAAGGTACTAGGCCCCCTGGTCAAAAACCGCATGGACCACCGCACATTGGTCAATATCAACTTCCCCGCCTTGCCCGCCGGTGATGTAAAGGGCGTGCGCGTGGTATCACAGGGAATCCGCGATTATGGGCGCCTGCAGATTGTGAGCAACCGCGATCCACGTGGGTTTGAATATCACTGGTTTGGCCTGGGCCCGATGGTCGAAACGCCGGCACATAGTACCGATCTGGAGGCTATTGAGGATGGCTATGTCTCTGTGACCCCGCTACATTTGGACCTGACACATTATGAGTCCATGGACATGCTGAAACAGCTTTATGATTAGGTTGAATTAACGGCGGTTCTGAAGAACATTTGGGCCGGGGCTGGCAACTCGTCCAATTATTGCTAATAAGACAAAAGTTTTGGGGCAGGAATTTGGTAATGCGTTATTTTACAATCCTGATTTTGATGCTGTCAGTTTCCGCATGCATACCACCGGGGCGCGGATTTGACAGGTCGTCAAGCAGTGCGCCGGCCGATGCACCAAAGCTTGAAACTGACCAGGCCGTGTTGACGCAAAATTCTGGACCTTCCGTCTGGCAGTCCCGAAATGTTGTTGCAAATGCGGGGCAGGTGGATGGCGGAACCTATATCGTGCAACCTGGCGATACCCTGCGCGGCATCGCCAATAAAACGGGTGCCGGATCACAGATTATTGCACAGACCAATGGATTGGTGGACCCCTATATTATCCAACCCGGTCAGCGGTTAATAATCACTGGCGGGCGCTATCACCAGGTGAATGCGGGCGAAACCGGTATCGCGATTGCCAGAGCCTATGGCGCGCCTTGGCGTGAGGTCGTGGCGCTCAACGATCTGGAAGAACCATTTATCTTGCGCGTGGGGCAAAAATTGCTGCTGCCGGCTGCCACGCCGCTTGATCCGGCCAATATGTCCATTGAGCAAAGAGCCGCGGCGTTTGATCTGAACATTGACGATATCGTTACCGGAAGCGATCCTGCATTGGCAGATAATGGCGGCGGGGTAGCGCCATCGGAGTGGCGCAAAGCTATCTCGCCGGAGGCCGCTATTGTCAGGCCCGCTGGCTTTACTGGGCGTTTCAACTGGCCGGTAAATGGGAAACTGCTGTCCAGCTTTGGTAGCAAAGGCGGCGGCAAAGTGAATGACGGGCTTAACATCGGCGTACCGCAAGGCACCCCGATCCAAGCAGCAAGTGACGGCGTAGTGGCCTATGCTGGCGATGAAATAGGCGTCTTCGGCGGCTTGATATTGATCAAGCATGGTGATGGTTGGGTCACGGCTTATGGTCACGCGGAAAAATTGAGCGTGACCCGGGGACAGAAGGTAAAAATGGGGGAGATCATTGGTCTAGCTGGCGCGAGCGGGTACGTCAAAGAACCTCAATTGCATTTTGAGATCAGAAAAAACCGCAAGCCGGTTAATCCTATCAACCATCTTCCCAAAATTAGCTGATCCGGCATGGCAAAAAAACCTGGCCATAAATTGTCTGACTATGTCGCGCTGCGACGGCGGATAAATTTGCCTATCTGGGCCGACATCTCCATCCGTGTTGGATTTGTACTCGCGCTCATCGGCATGGCAATTGCCGTTCACTGGTTTGATCGTAACGGCCTCCAAGACAGCTATGACGGAGACGTCAGTTTTCTGGACGTTGTGTATTTCACGATGATTTCCATAACGACGACAGGCTATGGTGACATTGCACCCGTGACGGAACGCGCACGTATGTTCGATGCGCTCGTTGTGACTCCAATTCGCATTTTTGTCGTGCTAATCTTCGTAGGCACGGCCTATAATTTTGTATTTAAACGAACTTGGGACAAATGGCGTATGAAAATTATCCAAAGCAATTTGCATGACCATATCGTGATTGCCGGGTTCGGGACCAGCGGCAAAGAAGCGGTTCAGGAACTATTGGCGCGCGGCACCAAACCGGAAGAGATTGTTGTGGTTGATCCATCCGATGAGGCGCTGGCGGACGCCGAGAAACTGGGTTGTGCAGTGATTAACGCCGATGCCACCAGAGACATTACGCTGATGGATGTAAAAATTTCCCGGGCGCGCTCGATGATCGTGTCCGCGGGACGGGATGATACCAGCATATTGATCGTCCTGACGGCCCGGCATCTCGCCTATCATCTGCCGATCAGTGTAGCGGTGAAGGCATCGGACAACGAACTTTTGGCGCGTCAGGCCGGTGCAACAACGGTCATTAATCCGGTCAGTTTTGCCGGATTGCTATTGGCGGGTAGCTGCGAAGGACCGAAAGTATCTGATTATCTCAATGACCTTGCCTCGGCGAATGGCCGGGTCAAACTGATCCAACGTGCGGTACAGGAAGCAGAGGTCGGTTTGGCCATGAACGATGTGGTCAAAGATGGCCTTGGCGTCCGCATTCATCGGAACAATGAAGTCTTTGGTTTCTGGGAAACGGAAACAAAGAAACTTGAGGCTGGTGATATTATTGTCGAGATAATTCCGGGCAATAACGTCGACACTGACGAAAAGGAAAGCGCATAGAGTTAAAATTGTTGCACTTGCGAACAAATGGCATAAGCTAGGTCCTGACCCTAAGCGCCCCCGATATCGCGGAGTGTCCATATGCCGCATAGAATTCCAATGCCGACCGGCCTTCGTCCGCCCGGGATATTTGCACAATTTGGTGAATTGGCACTTCCGCTTGATTTGATTCATTTTGGCCTGCAATGGCCGCGCCTGGTCACTGCCCCGCGCGGAGATGGCCGTCCGGTTTTTTTGATACCGGGCTTTCAGGGTAGTGAACTTTCGGTTGCTCCGCTCAAGTCCTTTTTGACGCATATCGGTTATCATGTTGAGGATTGGGGGCTGGGCCGCAATGGTGGTTCGGTCGATCGCGATGTCGCCCGTTTCACTGCATTGGCCCGGGAACATTTCGACGAAAATGATCGCCAGCCGTTGACGTTGATCGGCTGGTCACTGGGCGGCATCATTGCCCGCGAAGTGGCCCGGCTGTCGCCGGATCTGGTGCGCGAGGTGATCACCATGGGTACGCCGCTGATTGGCGGTCCCAAATATACCGCCGTCGGCGCGCGCTATGCCAAGGCGGAAAAACTGCGATTGGACGAGTTTGAGAAAGACGTACATGCGCGCAATCTAATCGGCCTGAAGCAACCGTTGACCGTCATCTACACCCCCCGTGACGGCATTGTCAGCCCGCAGGTTGCCAAGGATATCTACAACCCGCAGGCGCGCAATATCTGTGTGGATGGTGGACATCTCGGATTGGGCTTTAATCCCAAGGTATGGCGGATCATTGCCGACCGGCTGGCTGAACGGGACTAGCGATTGGTTGATTGCTGCGCGTAACAAAGCTAATCCCAAAAAGTATCGGAGGCGGACGTGTATTTTGGGTTCAGAATATTTTTTGGGTTACTAATTGTTCTGACGTTTCTCGTACAAGGGTCAATTGGCCATGCTTGTACTTGTGCCTACCCAGTGGTTGTTCACTCAAATTCCGACAAAAAACTATATAAAAAGCTCTGCCGAACAGCGCCAAAAAATAAGTCCCGGTTTTTGCAGAACGTGAAAAACGGTAAGTTTGAGACTTATCAGGTTAGACAGGCCGCAGAGGCGTTTAATAGCGGGAACTTTGGATGCAGAAAAGATAATGACTTTGCTTTCAAAATACTCGACTCTCTTATCCCTTCGCCAGTGCCGTTGACGGCCAGACCGGATATCCTGAATCTGTTGGTCTGGTGGGCGCCGAAAACTCTTGAGTCCGGCCGAATGAAAAAGATTAGAGGTCTGGCGTGGCTTCAAGGCCAAGGCGGGAATTGGATTCCAAAAGGCTGGGCTGAAGAGGAAATGGATATGTTCTTGTCCATACCAGAGCATTTCGATTTGGCATTTCAGAGTTTCGGTAACAACCCTAGGCGAGATCAGATGTTGTTTGAGAAAATTACCGATCCCAAAAATTCAAATTTCAATTTGCAAATGGCCACCCAGTTGATTGCTGAGACTAAAGACAAAGATCGAAAAACTGCGCTGGCATTGAAGCTACTCGATCCACAATTGGGAAAACCAAACTATGATGCAGCGGCAAAGTTGCTTGATTGGTATTCGCCTTTCATTGACTATGGTTTAGCGCCGGAAAGAGAGGAGCAGGCAGTGGCTGCATGGGTGCGTATCGCTCAAAGCCGAATAAGCAGCAATGATCTGGCAATTAAGGCGCGGGCAATAGCAATATTAGAAACTGGAAATCCGCATGCCGATCCAATGCTGCGAAATTCGGGGCTGCGGCCCGCCGTATCAGACCTGATAGTTTTGGATGGATGGATTGATAGTCTGCCAAGTTTGGAATCCAAAAAGCCACTCGAGAAAAATTTTCGTCAGAACGCCTATCCATCGCGTGCGATGCGCGAAAAACGCGCTGGTGCGGTTACGGTCGCCGTATTATTTGCGAAGGATGGATTTTT
>CALKXX010000178.1 GCA_938003725.1 uncultured Sphingomonadaceae bacterium
TATCCGCTCAAATGTTCCCACTCTTCCTTGCAATGGCCTTCTAACCAAAGTGAGGAATAGATCATTGATATAGAGCTGACGCGCCTCCATCCGAGCGCGCCATTTTGCATCCAGCTTTTTGGAAAAATCATCAGGGAAATCTGCATCGTGAACAGGTTCGACCCGTCTGCGGACAACATGATGATAAAGAGCGTAGTTAGACGAACTTACAGCCCTCAAGACCAGATCGCGTAACTCATTGCGATAGTTTAGTTCCTCTGTATCGGCGGTTTCAAAAAGCAATCCTCTGATGCAGATTGTTTGCATCAGATAGCCGTCTTCTGTCTCTATCGTATGATCATTGATATGCCGCGTATACGGCAAGTGCGTTCCAATGGACGCTTCTCGCTCAACTGTTTTCCTGTCGCTTGTTATGGTCGGTAAGAGTTGCATTGCCACAGCCTGAAATTGCGAACGCGAGGGCAGCGGCTAACGCGTGTAATCCAGATATCAAATATCCGTGGTTCGCGAAGACAAAGCATGACCCCGATCAGATGAATGATAGTCGCAGCAAATAATGCCCAGAAGCTTTTGAAGATAAGGAATAACTCAGCCGCAATCACACCGTTGAGGATAAAAAAACTGTAAGTTACTCCCGCGAACATTTGCGGCCGCGTCAGAGCTACAAATACAGTTGTCCGTTCAATTCCAGCTGCCACTTTATTGTCCTAAGGTAGCAGCTGATTGGATACCTGCAACGATGCTGGCTGCCCCAAACAGAATGAAGCATCCCAAAATAACCACTGCACCGTGTCGCCAGTTCACCCGTCCGGTTAGCATCATGAAGCCTACTGTCGCTATTGCTATGACGGCAACAACGGTGGCGACGGTGCCAAGCAAGGTTCCCTGTAGCCAATTGACTGCAGAAACGATAGGACCAGACCCTTGGGGATCAATCGTAGATTGGCCGAATGCAGAGGTTGCATAGAGAGATATCGCAGCGACATACAGTATTTTGGCAAATGCGTTGGTCATAGCGCCCACTTAAACCTCTACGAAACTCACTAGCGAGTGGATACAGTCAATCCGCAGCATCAATACACACGCTGTACGAAAATTTGGAAATCATCCATATTACCAGCTCCCACAAAGACCTTAAAGGCGTCGAAGTCATTTGCCGCCAAGCCATTGTTGTGCCCGCCTATGGTGGTGCTAATCGTGCTACCATTGCTCTTGGCTGAAAACACCGACCCGGTCACAGCGACTCTAGTATTTGGAGTGTTCATTCCGACCACCGTGAAATCTGCAATCGTTTGTCTGGCGGAGCCTATCGTATTCCCTCTCGCCAGATTTATTGAACTAGCAGAGCTAGCCGACCCCGATTTATAGTCAGCAGATCCTGAATAGAAACTAGCACCATTATCGCTCGATAGTCTAAAACCAAGACCTGTATTTGCGCTTGGTGCTCCCTTGACAATAACGTGATAAGCAGTGCCTCCATCAGCGTCCAACTCGACGTCGATAAAGGAATCGCCAGCGCCCGCCACGACATATTTCGTGTAGGATGTTCCGCCACCACCGATCTGCCCACTTGTTGCGCTTGTCACTCTGCCTTTGTCATCGACCGTGATATTCGCATTGGTGTATGATCCAGCAACGACGCCAGTTGTTGCGAGAGTGGTCACCGTGCTGCCCGAAGTGGTTACGTCGCCTGACAGGTCCCCGCTTGTGACGCTTGTTGAGCCAGCGAAAACGGCAATCTCTCCATTTTGCGGTACGCCTGTCGTGGTATCAACAACATCATCTACACATGCTGCCACTGCGTCAAAATTTTCCATGACTTTGCTGGCATCTGCCACCTGGCCGTTGGTTATGACATTCGGGACCGTGCACTGCGCATAGACTGGTGATGTAAAAGCAACTGTCCCAAGAAAGGTCGCCGTTATCATTGTAGGCAATCGTTTCACTTGAACTCCTCCTAATGTGCCCTGCTAAAACCAGAGATTGTCTCTCATTCCACTGCAAAAGCCAAGATTCCGCACAGCGAGTTATAGCTATCTAACCGACTATCATTTCAATGTCGATCAGTAATAACAATATATATCGAATAATAGTGATAAAAAATTGCACCATATAGTAGGTATATTTATTATATAGTTCACAGATTCACGAGGGTCTCTTGTTCGTTCGCGTCACAACCGATGCGCTCACTCGAGTCTCTTTGGATGTGCTTCGCTAGCCGCGCCAAAACGATATCGACCGCCCGCGAGGCCTATGGGGTCGGCCTGGATATAGCGGCCGGTGAGCGTGTCATAGTCGCGGTAGCGGCTGTAATAGAGGTCGGCGAACGTGCGGCTTTGTCCCGGAAAGCCGGGCGCGCTGTAGCCGGTGGGGAAGGCGATTTCGCTGCCGCTCGCATCGGTATATACCGCAGGCACGCCCATGTGATTACCGTGTACCCAGGTGATCTGTGATGCGCCGCCATTGTCATTGGCCGCAACGGCCAGCGGCATATAGCCGTTCAGACCATCATCACCGCCGAATAGCGCGCCGTCGCCCGCCGCTTCGCCAACCTGCGGGCTCATCCAAATAAACTCGGCATGGATATCATATATTACAAACGGTCTTGGCAATATTCATTGCACTGATCACTCCTGCAGTTTTCAAGGATTAATTTCCATTTCCTTTCCGTGAGCAGCGCGATCAATGGCAGCGGTATAAGATTCTTTGGGTTTACCCTCCATGACAGAACCGACACGATAGGGTTTCCCTTTGAAGAACTTTCGCGGTTTCTTAAATTCGATGCTGTAAATCCGTCTTTCGTAGAAGGTTACAAGAGCAATGTGTTTTTTGTTTTCTACAAACAACTCGACTTTGTATAATTTGTCAGCGAAAGAAGTATCGGATATGAGTGGCAGACGGTGCTGATCGTAAAATCGAAATACGTTTATCCGGCCATCAGACATCCAGCTAAAGTAGTATCGGTGCTTCAACTGCTTTCGTAGATTTTTTGCTGAGTCAGAATCCAATTTCTGAAGTACTGCGTCGATCAACGTAAAATGCATTGGATCCGCAGTTCTTGCACCCTCCTTTGTTAAGATGCGGAGGGAGTCCCAAAAAAAATTCCACCAATCGTTCAAAAGCATGATCAATTTACTCATTGTTCCCATTTCCAGAAACAGCAGCTCCCGCTGTTCCTGAACCAGCTGAAGCTTTGGTCCAATCAGGCAAACGATCCAAACCCCGAAGAGGTTTCCAATATCTATCTCCCAAATCTCGGTGTCCCTTAGGCCACCTTTTTGTATCATGCTTGAAGTGACGTCCAGGCTTGACCCAACTCCCATTTAGACCGCCGCGCCGATTAAGAGCTTTGTTCAACGCACCGCTGGTATATTTATCAACAGTTCTTTTGGGAATCGGATGGGACCACTCCTTGCCTGTGATCCGCGTAAGCGACCTGGGGCCGTGGCGCAACAATCCAAGTTTCCCTATGCCCCCACCAATCCCGCCAATTGCCCCTGCCAGTATCAAATCCCCCGCCGTTGCGCATTGATTGGTAAAATATTCGAACCCTACACCAAATGCTATGCTAGCAATTATTGGCACCAGCGGAACAAACTCTCCTGTTGGATCGGTATACCGAAGCGGATTGTTCATCGCATAGCTGTATGGCGATGGACCCCCGGCGAGACCTATCGGGTCGGCCTGGATATAGCGGCCTGTGACGGTGTCATAGTCGCGGTAGCGGTTGTAATAGAGGTCGGTGAAGGTCCGGCTTTGGCCGGGGAAGCCGGGGGCGCTATAGCCGGTGGGGAAGCCGGTCTCGCTGCCGCTCGCATCGGTATAGACTGCAGGGACACCCATATGGTTGCCGTGCACCCAGCTGAGTTGTGATACCCCATTGTCATTGGCCGCTACTGTCAAGGGCATATAGCCGCCAAGACCATCATCGCCGCCAAATAGCGCGCTGTCGCCCGACGCTTCGCCAACTTCAGGGCTCATCCAGATAAATTCGGCATGGACGTCATTGGCGCTGCCTCCATATTCACCCAGCACCCGGCCATCGGGGGCGTAGATGAAGCGGCGTGTGTCGTTGCCACTGATCGAGCTGCGCGTGGTCACAACACGGTCGTCCATGCCATTATAGACGTGCTTGAGCGGAATAGTCAGATTTCAATGACAGTGCATTTGTTGAACAAACTCTAGGAATTGAATGCGCTATCACAGAGACTCCTCACCTTGGATTTTCTTCTATTTTCTCAAGTCGTCCCTCATAGAAATCAGCTAATTCGATAAAATAATTTGCAACATCATGGTCACAACCGGAGAAATCAGCACAACCTCGAAAGACATGTAAATTGTTCCCAACAATAAAGTTATACATCTTGCTATTATCATCTTCAAAAAACTCCATCAGCGACAAAAGGCAATTTATATATGCTGACACAAGACTTTCTTCTTCGGAGATCAATATCGAATTCACCATAGACAAAAAAATGTTTAAATCACCGTAGTCTTTCTGAGTAGTCATTCTAAAAATCAAAATAGGGTTTAATATAGATATATATAGTAAAAATTTTTCTCGTTTTATAGCGCTATCGATATTATTTATCGATATTATATGAATTTGATTGCTTAACATTGATCTATTGTAATTTTGGACTTTCAAAATTTTTTCGGTAAAGTTGAAATAATGAGAATCAAGGCCGAGAAGCTGAAGTTCCGCAACCAATATTCCAAATATGCTTTTCGATATCTCTTCATTATCACTGGATACGATTTTATTATAAAGATATGAGTAAGCTTCAGAACTTTCTATCTCTTCCGTTGAAGTTGGTTGTTTAAGGATTCTAAACTTTCTCATGATTAGATCTATCGACTGAGCTTGATCCATTTTAGTACCCACTTCTCCATCGTTTTTTGAGCCGCGGGGGTCGCGGCTGATTTTGAAGTCCATCAATATGAACATCTCGCAACCAACCTTTGGTGGGCTTACCGCTTTTACAAAGACCTAGATTCTCAACAGCTCGCGCCCGACAACTTTCAAACTGATCATAAACCACACCATATTTTCGGCTACAAAATTTCATTTCATCTTCAAACTCTACATCACATTCATCCCCCGGGTCATTATCTGTCAATGATGGATTTCCATAACGGTTCTTACTACGTCCACCGCCATTACCAATGCTGTTATTCAATACAGAAGGACAGGAATTGCCGACGGTACTATAAGGATTGTCATTGCCGAAGCCGTATATCTTATATAAAAACCATGTAGCTCCGGCTGCAACGCCCGCTCGGCAGAGCGGGTTGATCAGGCATTTAATGGCATAGCCGCCTCCTATCACCAGCGGCACCGCTTCCCCCGTCGGGTCGGTGTAGCGCAGCGGGTTGTTCATCGCATAACTATAGGGGGATGGACCGCCGGCAAGGCCTATCGGGTCGGCCTGGATATAGCGGCCTGTGGTCGTGTCATAGTCGCGGTAGCGGTTGTAGTAGAGGTCGGCGAAGGTGTGGCTTTGGCCGGGGAAGCCGGGAGCGCTGTAGCCGGTGGGGAAAGCGATTTCGCTGCCGCTGGTATCGGAATAGACGGCAGGCACGCCCATATGGTTGCCGTGGACCCAGCTTACCTGGGACGCGCCGCCATTGTCATTGGCCGCCACGGCCAGCGGCATATAGCCGTTCAGACCATCATCACCGCCAAACAGCGCGCCGTCGCCCGACGCCTCGCCAACCTGTGGGCTCATCCAGATAAATTCGGCATGGACATCACCCGCATGCGCGCCATATTCCCCCAACACACGGCCATCGGGGGCATAGATATAATGACGTGTTTGGGGGGTGATGCCTGCGCTATCGGTGGTCGCCACCCGGTCGTCCATGCCGTTATAGACATGGCTCAGCTCTGCCTCACCCGTACGGGTGTAGGTGATCAGCCGGCCATAGCCATCATAGCTGGCCGCGACATTGGTCCCGGCGGCGCGTGCCTCCGCGATCATGTTGCCGCGTGCGTCATATTGCAGTGTGCGTACGCCCGCTGGCGTCGTCACCTCATCCAGCCGGTTGGTGCCAGCGGCATAGCTGTACGTCTGAGTGCCGCCTGCGCCACCCGCCACCGTCAGGTTGAGACGCCCCATGCTGTCATAGCCATAGATAGTGGAGCGCTCCGGTATTACCGCATCATCAATGCTCGTCACATTGCCATCGGGATCATGAACATAGGACAGATCGGAAAGGCTCGCCCCGCCCGTCTGCGTCAGCCGCCGCGCGCGCAGCCTGCCATCGCGTCCCCAGTCGTTTGCAACGACCAGGCCATTGCCAAGCGCCATGTTTTCTACTGCGCCAAAGGGTTGGTGGCTCATCCCTGATGCCAGAGTGGTCCATGGGGCGGTTGCTGAGGCGCGGGTCGTGATGCTGCTCACCCGCCCCTTGCCATCGCGCGTATAAGCCACTTCCCGGCCAGAGGGATAGCTGATCCCGATCATCCGGTCGGCAAGATCATAGCTGTATCCCAGCACCGCCGCCGAACTGCTCCCCAGTGCCTGCTGACGGATCGTCAGATTGCCCCGGTGGTCATAGCCAAACAGCGTGTCCTCGCTGCCGTCAGTGACCTTGGTTAGCTGGCCCAGCTGATAAGAACCCAGACCGCCGCTGTCATAGCGATAGGTGACGACCTCTGACGCAGGACGACCGACGGGCGTTTTTTCGGTCAGACGGTTCAATATGTCATATGTATAATCAACCCGCTGCCCGCGCCCGTCAATCGCCGCTATCATTTGTCCCGCCGCATCGTAATAGTAGGTGCTGGTGCCGCGGTCAGGCGAGATTTCCTGTATGATATCGCCAAAGCCGTTGCGGACGAACGTGGTGGTAACATCGATGCCATCTTTGAAACTCAATGGCCTGTCCTGCTGGTCATAGCTGACTGTCTCGATGCCGCCATCGGGGTTGGTTGTCGAAATCAACCGACCGAGCGCATCAAAGGCCCTTGTGCTGGCAAAATCTCGCGGATCGGTAATGCCGGTGACATTGCTTTCTTTGTCATATTGAAAGGACCGGCTGCGCCCTGCCCGAAGGGTTTCTGTAAGCAAACGGCCCATCGCGTCGAAGCTATGCCTGATCGATTGCGCTGTGCTCCCATCACCGCGTTTGACCGTGCGCGAGACGATATTACCCATCATGTCATAAGCAAAGTCAATCCGTTCGCCGTCCAGTGCCCGCAATGCGGTAGCGCGACCGATGCTGTTGTAATCAATGATCAACTTCGCCGTCTGCGGGAGCGTGATGCCGATCACTCGGCCTTCAGTATCATATTCAAAGCTGGTGACAGCGTCCATGGCAGTGTTGGTAGGATGCTTGGCGTTAAGCGAAATCAGACGGCCGAGCGCATCAAAGCCGAAATCAGTAACCAATCCATTGGGATCGGTCATGCTGGCAGGTCGCCCATTTACATCATGACCCGCAAACTGGATGACATGACCAAGCGCATTGGTCGTGCTGGTCAAATTGCCCGCCGCATCATAGACAAATGTGGTGATATCATCCTGGCTTTGTGCATTGACCGCCAGTGGGCCGTTTATCTGTGTCAGACGGCCGTGCGCGGACCAACTATATGTGGTCGTGCGTGATTGACCTGCCGTTGCATAGGGCAGGCTGTGGGTAGTGATGTCTGTTTCGGTTCTCGATATCAGTCGGCCCTGCGCATCATAGGTGCTGTCGATGCGAATTCCCTCTTCTTCCTGAACAGTCGGCAAATCCCATTTTGGGTGCCATGTAATCTGGACTTGCTTCTCTGCAGTGTCGCCCGATGCTTCTTGAACTGCCGTCGGACGGAAGAGGTCTGCATCATTGACATAGCTGGTTATGTTACCGCGCCGATCGGTCACAGACGAGATCAGATTGTCCGAATAAACATATGTCATCTCATCCGCCGGAACAGAACCATTCGCACTGCCACTGATCGACAACAATGTTGGTGCGCTGTAACGTTTTCTATTTGACGGCACCTCAAACTCATAGGTCGTAGCGCGACCCAAGGGCCCTGTTACCGTTCTATGAATCCGTGTGGAAGAAGGATTGCTGCGTGTAAATTCATGCCTGTCAGCACCGCCGGCAGATTCAGTAGATATTACATCGCCATCGTCATCATAGGCATAGGTCGTCAACCGCCTTCCCAGATGATCCTCGATGCCCGTTAGGGCAAATCGAAATAGATTGTTCTCATACAAATATTTGCGTGACCACAAAGTGGTGCCGGCAACATCTTTCCTTGTGACGGTTCGGAGCCGGTTTTCTGCCGGGGCTTTGACGCTGGTATCCCAGGCAATCGAACTGCCGGAGCCGGGGCCACCCAAGCCTCCGGAGGTAGATGCTGTACCAAGAAAGCTTTTTCCAGCATTTCCATCATCATAGTCATATTCCAGATAGGTGCCGTCCGGCAAGGTTAGTTTTTTGATAGCCCGTTCAGTAACACCTACCCGGCTCGTGATATCATGCGTCACAGCCCATTCGAAATCAATCTGCCGTCCGAAGCTATCTCGCAAACGATAAGGAACTGGTGCATCGCCTTCATAGTCAAAATATTGTTCGTAACCGCTGGCCTTGACATGTTTGACCGCAACAGCCTGCCTTGTGCCTCTTTGATTCGCATTGGATGTTGGTCGACGATAGAGCGTATAATCTCCATTCGGAAATTCTAGCCGAAACTCGCCGACTCCCGTTGCTGACACTGGCGCAGTCTCTATGAAGTCCTTCCGGTTCATCCCGGTAGGAATCGGAGCCTCAATGTTTAGTTCAAGACGATGATCGCTACTCTTTTCGGTATGAGCGTCGAACTCAATATCCTCAGGATCATCACTGCTGACAAAGCCATAGACTTGACCACATTCTGATAGATATTCGACTTCGCTATCATCTGTGTTCGCGAATTTTATTGGCCCCGGAATCATGCCTTGCCAATGAGATCCAAATCGATCAGGTTCCTTGAACGAAAAGTGCCCGCCGCCACGCATCCGCGAACGATATTTACGATTGACCGTTAACAGCCCATCTTCACTTGAATAATCTTGCTCTGCCCAAGTTTTGGTGCCTGTAGCAATGGATACTGGATGCGCTGTTGATGGGGATCCAGGCGCACTCTGACCACGCTCCGATGCTCCGCACTGTCGCTCGCCCCATATGGTCCCACCCGCTCTTATGCAATTCCCAGGAGCGATATATTCAAAACCGCTTCGGCACTTAAAAACGACTGGACCAGGCCTGAGAAGAGAACCAGTCCATCTACACTTATATCTCGTGGAGTGGACGTATGCCGCGCCCAAAAATGTGGCTCTTGGAGCATGTTCTCTGTGCTGCCGCGCGCAGGCCTCCAGCGGCGTTGCATACATAGTGGTGCCAGCGCCGCCATGCTCCCAACCGCCGCCCGCCTCGGGCGGTATCGATATCGGTATAGCGTCATTAGCAAGTAATATTGTTGGGCTACTTATCGAGATTAGCGCAGCAAACAGCGCAATGACCCACTTAACCCTAAAATTCATTATCACTCACTCCAAGTAAAGCAGGCATATGTTCCAGAACCCCATGTAGTTTGTGTGGTTGTCACCGAAGTGTCAGATTGCGCAGTTCGATTACCATTCTCGTCATAAGTTATATGAATACAGTAGTTACTTGAGTTCATCATTGACGCCAAAATAACCGGCGATTTGACGGAAATCGCAATTGCCGGACTAGCCTGGACATTGCTTGCGAACATCAGCATAGAACTGCATCCGATCAACAGAGCGGTACGGCAAATAGGCTTGACTATCTGATTTCGACGCATCAACAATCTCCTTCAATCAGGTGTAATAAAGTTGCCAGTGTGATCATTCGGCGCAACTGAACACCAAACCGTCAATCGAATGCTGACTGGGGACATCAGCAGCATTTGCAGGACCTACTGTTAGGAAATAAAGAAGCGTTGTCAGGCTGAAGCTGGACAAATACGCCTGATATTTGAGGATTACTTTTCGCGAAAGGAATGAGGTCCCAATTTGTTTCAAAGCAGACAATTTTATTCAGGATCGTTCCAAAAGGTATCTTTATTCTCAAAATATCTTCCCTCGGTTATTCGACTGACTAGATGCAAACATGTTTTGTTATTGGAACTTATCGAGCAAAATTGTCTTAACATTACAAGTGGGAAATTCAATTTTTCTGATTCGTCCATGTATAATACTAGAATATCAAGGTCTTGTGAAACATGAAACATC
>CALKXX010000179.1 GCA_938003725.1 uncultured Sphingomonadaceae bacterium
TGTACGATTGTTGAGAATGACTGTAAGACAGAAAACGCACTGGAGATGAAAGCCATCGTCCAGGGTGGTTCGGTTATTGCGTCGCTCGGCGAACGTATCCTTGGTCGGACCATGGCTGAAGATATTGTCGATTCCAAAGACGATAGTATTGTCATCAAATCGGGCACATTGCTGGACGAAGCAGCGATCAAGGTGATCGAAGAGCTGGGCATTCAGTCTGCGCGTATTCGCTCGCCGCTGGTTTGCGAATCCAAAATGGGTGTCTGTGGAACCTGTTACGGACGTGACCTTGCACGCGGTACGCCAGTGAACATCGGTGAAGCAGTTGGCGTTATCGCGGCGCAGTCCATCGGTGAACCCGGAACGCAGCTGACGATGCGGACCTTCCACATCGGCGGCGCAGCTCAGCTGAACGAGCAATCCAATCTGGAAGCGGTTGCCGAAGGTACTGTCGAATATCGCGACATGCCGGTGATTGAGGACAAGAACGGGCGCTTCCTGTCCCTTGCCCGATCAGGTGAAATTGCGGTTATCGACAATGAAGGTCGTGAGCGTAGTGCCGACAAGCTTCCCTATGGTACCAGCTTGCTGGTCAAGGACGGTGCGAAGGTGAAACTGGGCGATCGTCTGGCCGAATGGGACCCATTCACCATGCCGATGATTACCGAGAAACCGGGTGTCATCAAATATCAGGATGTCATCGAAGGCAAAACGATGACCGAGCAGACCGATGAAGCGACCGGTATCGCACAGCGTGTGATTACCGAGTATCGTGCATCGGGCCGCGGCGCGAATAAAGAAGATCTGCGTCCGCGTATGACTTTGCTGGATGAGAATAGCGGCGAAGCTGGCCGGTATATGCTTGCCAATGGTGCAACGCTCTCCGTGACCGATGGTCAGGAAGTGGTCGCTGGTGACATTATCGCGCGTGTCTCTCGTGAAGCAGCGAAGACCCGTGACATTACCGGCGGTCTGCCGCGTGTTGCCGAATTGTTCGAAGCACGTATCCCGAAAGACAACTCGATCATCGCGAAAATCGATGGCCGGATTGAATTCGTCCGTGATTATAAAGCAAAACGCAAAATCGCAATTGTTCCGGAAGAAGGCGATCCAGTCGAGTATCTCGTACCGAAGACGAAAGTCATCGATGTGCAAGAAGGCGATTTGGTCAAAAAGGGCGACAACCTTGTCTCCGGCTCACCTGATCCGCATGACATTCTGGAAGTTCTAGGTGTTGAATCGCTAGCCGAATATCTCGTTTCGGAGATTCAGGAAGTCTATCGTCTACAGGGCGTGAAGATCAACGATAAGCACATTGAAACGATTGTTCGTCAGATGCTGCAAAAGGTTGAGATCACCAATGGCGGTGACACGACACTTCTTCCCGGAGAACAAATCGACAAAGAAGAGATGCTGGAATATAATGCCAAACTAACCAAGAAACAGGTTCCTGCCGAAGGAAAACCGGTTCTGTTGGGCATTACCAAGGCATCACTCCAGACGCGTTCGTTCATCTCTGCGGCATCTTTCCAGGAAACGACCCGGGTGCTTACCCAGGCCGCTGTGGAAGGCAAGAAGGACACGCTGATCGGTCTCAAAGAGAATGTCATCGTGGGCCGCCTGATCCCTGCCGGTACGGGTGCGGGCATGAACCGCGCACGGATTGCGGCATCCAGTCGCGATGCCGCTCTGCGGGCTCAGCAACAGAAAATGCTGGACGCGATGCAGGCTGCCGAAGAGCTGAAAGCAGAGGAAGCAGCGGCAGCAGCCAGTGCGGCTTTTGATACACCGGCGGAAGAAGCGCCTGCAGAAGAAGTGGCTGTGGAAGAAATCGTGGCTGAAGAAGTAGCGACTGAAGAAACTGTAGCTGAAGAAGCGCCAACCGAAGCCGCGGAAGCGGAAGCGGTCGAGGAAGACGACGAACAAGCCTGAACCTTCGTTTCTTGACTAAAAAAACGCCCCGCTGGAGACGATCCGGCGGGGTTTTTTGTTTACCTTCAGTGCAAAACGAGTCCCACTTTGGCACAGATCCCTAACCAACTACCTATTGCTTGCAGAAATTTGTAAATTGAGTTAACAAAGTCCTAAGGGTCGCAACCATGGTCGGGGGAGCAATTGTTTTCGCTGACCTTTGTTAATATTGTGACAGGGAAATTTCATGATGAAAAAAGTTCTTTTAGCATCCACTGCGGTTGCAATGGCGGCAGCTGCTGTTCCGGCAAGTGCGGCCACCACGGTCTTCACAGATCGGGCATCCTTTGATCTTGCCGCAGGCGCAACCACGCTGGTCGATTTCAATAGCTTCGCGTCTGAAGTCGATTTCCGGACCACCGCGTTGGATGTCGGACCATTTTCACTTGCCGGGTCTGGAACAAATCAGGTTGACCGCAACTTTATCGACCTGCAACCACCTCAATTCAGTGTGTTCGATGTTGACGGCACCACTTTTGCCAACCTGCTGACCAATAACAACAGCACGGTCACGATCACATTTGATTCAGCAATTTTTGCCTTTGGTGCGGATTTCGGAGCACTGAACGATGATATTGCACGGACCGAAATTGTAGCGGCTGGTGACACACTTGCGCCATCCATTACAGCGGGCAATCAGGTGCGGTTCTTCGGTTTCACCTCCGACACCGCCTTTACCACGGTAACATTCACCGGCGGTCCAGGTGACGGCTTTGGTGTGGACAATGTGTCTTTCGGCGGACTAGCCGGCGGCATTCCTGAGCCAACCACCTGGGCGATGCTGATCTTTGGTTTTGGCGCCATTGGCGGCGCGATGCGGAAGAAGCGCAAAGCAAATGTGAGTGTCAGCTACGCGTAAACGCGTTTGACATTATAAATTTTAGAACCCGCTGGAGTTAATCCGGCGGGTTTTTCTTTGTGCTCAAACCGTCCAGTTTGAAACAGTGGCGGAAGGCGATACCAACGGCTTGTAAAACACCGTAAATACCTCTAATAGAAAGTTAAGGGTCCAAAATCGTTGTGCGGCAAAGTATATTTTCACATTGCCGGATTTTTTTGTTATTTTGGTATGGGAACATTTCACATGAATAAACTACTTATCGCGTCCACTGCTATCGCAATGGCCGCAACCGCCGTTCCTGTCGGCGCAGCAACAACGGTTTTTAACGACCGTGCGTCTTTTGATCTGGCGGCAGGCTCGACAACTCTGGTTGATTTCAACAGCTTTGCCAGTGAAGTCAGCTTTCAGAATACGCCCCTCGACGTCGGGCCATTCTCCATAGTCGGCACAGGTACCGAGCAATTTGATCGAAATTTTATAGACATAGCGCCGGTCCAGTTTTCAGGCTTTGATGTGGATGGAACAACGATCGCAAATATGGTCACGGCCACCGATGGTATGGTCACGTTGACATTTGATGCGGCGATCTTTGCCTTCGGCGCTGATTTTGCAGCCCTGAATGATAATGATGTAAGAACGATGATAAGTGCGGCGGGTGATACGCTGACGCCCTCAGTTACTGCGGGCAATACGGTTCGGTTTTTCGGCTTCACGTCGGACACGGCGTTCAGCTCGATCACATTTACCGGTAATAATCTCTCGGATGGCTTTGGCATGGACAATGTATCGTTCGGTGGACTAGCCGGCGGCATTCCTGAGCCAACCACTTGGGCGATGCTGATCTTTGGTTTTGGCGCCATTGGCGGCGCGATGCGGAAGAAGCG
The DNA here is from genome assembly GCA_938003725.1 of uncultured Sphingomonadaceae bacterium. Taxonomy (GTDB): domain Bacteria; phylum Pseudomonadota; class Alphaproteobacteria; order Sphingomonadales; family Sphingomonadaceae; genus Parasphingorhabdus. The sequence goes on from CALKXX010000179.1 coordinate 3,697, forward strand.
CAAAGCAAATGTAAGTGTCAGCTACGCCTAAACACAACTGAAATTGTAAGTTATCAAGACCCTGCCGGAGATAATCCGGCGGGGTTTTTTAATGTTTTCGATCTGCCAGTCCCGATTTGGAACAACCCCAACCGTGATAACAACAAACTTGTCAATTCCTGCAAAACTGGTAAATAGCTCGTTAAGAGAGTCGCAGAGGCTTAGGGGATTCTCTTGAAGCCACGGCTTTCCGTGACTTTCTTGATTGCGTAGGGTCCGATCTTGAAGGGATACATTATGAAAAAATTTATTGGTGCGGCAACCGTCGCATTGGCAATGGCGACCACACCGGCCACTGCATCCACGATTATCGGTGCAACATCGGCAACCGTTGACGCGGGTGGGCCGGGTTTCGGTTCGATCAACGATACACTAAATCAAAATGGTTTGAGCGCTGGCTATACCAGCGGTGTGACGGATTTCGACAGCTATATCGCCAGCGATCCAACGCATGACCTCACATTTTCTGGCAACGAGTGGTTCAGCAATAACCCATCAACGTCGGCGCAGGTCACTTATGATCTGGGGTCGGCAATGGGCATTGACCGTCTGGCTTTGTGGCATGAGGAAAGCTCTGGCTTCGGCAGTGTAGATTTGTTCTCATCTATCGATGGGATCACCTTCTCCGCACTGGGAACATTTGTCCCAACGCCAGCGACCGTCGTGGCCGACTATTCGGCTCAAGTGTTCAGCTTCGCTGCAACCAACACCCGGTTCGTAAGATTTGCAATGAGCGACTGCCCCGAAGGCGCTGGTACGTTTGACGCCTGCGCGATCGGCGAAGTAGCATTCCGTTCAGCAGCAATTGGCGGCATTCCTGAGCCAACAACCTGGGCAATGCTGATCTTTGGCTTTGGCGCGATTGGCGGCGCGATGCGTCGCAAGGCGAAAGTTACGACGAAAGTCAGCTACGCCTAAACGCAGCTAACATCCGAAACAAAAAAAGGCCTTGTTGGAGTTTAATCCAGCAGGGCCTTTTGCATTATGATCAACCGTTCTTGGCGATTTTGACCTGTCCTATATGCTTTGCTTTGTGATAGCATTTGCTCATGGCTCACCGCGCTATCTCTCGCATAAATTTCGCTCTCGTCCGTACATTCCGAACACCGGTACTTTTGTGCGCGAACGCTGTAAATTGTCGGGTCCACGCGATGGGTATGACCACCGGGACTATTGATGCCGCTTGAGACCATCCTTTTGTTCGTAGCCGCCGATCTGATGATTTGCCTGACGCCTGGCCCTGCCACCATGGTAACCGTCACCCACGCCCTGCCCCCGGGGACAGCGGGCGGGATGCGCGGCGCTCTTGGTCCGATTGTCGGGATCAACGTCGGCAATTTCATATGGTATGCGCTTACCGCCTTCGGCCTGATTGCGCTGATACAGTCATCGCCGGCCGCCTATGCAATCCTGCGCTGGCTTGGCGTCGCGTATCTGCTGTGGATGGGTATCAGCATGCTTCGCGGAAATGGAAAGGGTTTATCCGGACAGCTGGCACAGCAAGCGAATTTCCGCCGCGGGTTCACCAACGGTCTGGCGGTGCATATGTCCAATCCAAAGGCGTTGATATTCTATACAGCATTCATCCCTCCATTCATTGATCCTGCCGGAAATCTATGGCTGCAATTCGGGATATTGGCGGCGCTTACAATATTCACAGAGACTACGGGTCTGACCTTTTACGCCGCCCTCGCTACCCGTGCCCGGATGCTAGGCAAGGTCGATAACGCACAGTCTGTTTTTGCAAAGATCGCCGGAATAGTGATCATCGCGGCCGCAGTTATATTGAGTTGGTGGAACCTGGCCGACAGCGGAATGCAGCCGGGGAACACGGCTGGTGTTCAATGAAACGAAAGGCTCCTATGTCTAGAGTATCGTGATGAAGTTCATACTCCATATCTTTGCGGGTTTTTGGCTGGCCCTCTCCGGCACAGCATCGGCGCAGGCGATCCAGAATGCAGAAGACAATCCGCGTGCGGTAATGGCTCTACAAGCGCTGCAACAGCTTGATAGACGGATCAATGCCATCGGATGGCGCCTTGCCTATAGCAATGCCCCTTATTGCCAAACCCATAGCCCGGGAACCGGATTGCTGCTGCTTGACGTGGCACAATATGCCGATCAGCAGGCCGTCCGGTCTGCCCTGAACATCACGGGGCCTATTGCTATCAATGCCGTCGCGCCAGATAGCCCTGCGGCAGCTTCCGGTTTGAAACCCGGCGACGATATAATTGCGATAGATACTGTTAGAATTGACAGAGTTGACGGCAATGATCCGGCGTTCGCAGACGAACAGCCGCCATATCGCAGGATCGCTGCGGTAAACCATATGTTGGACAAAAACCCCGGGCAAAGCAGCGTCTCTCTCGACATCATGCGTGACGGGGAACGACATGTGATAACCATCGTCCCGAAAGCTGTTTGTCCCAGTAGATTTCAAATCCGCGTGAGCGCGGACCGCGGCGCTTCGGCCAATGGAAAAATGGTCAGCGTCACTTCCGCGCTGGCCGAATATGTATTGGACGACAACGAGCTCGCCGCAATCGCAGCGCATGAACTGGCGCATAATTTGCTCCGCCATCGTGACCGGTTGAATGCACAAAAAGTGGATCGTGGTTTTTTCGGCCAATTCGGCAAGAGCGCTAAAAGGATCAAAGAAACCGAAATAGAAGCGGATCGACTATCTATCTGGTTGCTGGTCAATGCAGGCTATGATCCAACGGCTGCCATTCGCTTCTGGACCCGTTATGGGAAAGAACACGGCAAAGGGATATTCTCTGCCTCGACGCATTATCGCTGGAAAAAGCGCGTTAAACTTTTTGAAGAGGAAATCACCAAAATAAAGAAAGCCGCGCCGGTTAATGGTTCCTACGCACCGCCATTATTGGCGGCAATGGTTCAATAGTCGTCACTGAAGCGTTTTTTGCAATCGCGTCGTTCGGCGCGACTGTCAGCGGTCTTCAAACAGGCTTCCCGATCTTTTTTTCGTTGGGCCAGGACGCGGCGGCCAACATCCTCTTCCTTTTCAGACTGCGATTGCGTCGTCGCATCCACAGCTGTTTCAACGACAGTTCCCGCCGCACGAATGGGAGCCGTCACAACTTTTCCAACCATGCAGCCGGATAGGGCCAGCGGCGCACATATTACAGCAATCGACAGCAAAACCCGCATATTACTCTCCTTGACCCCATAATGCGTGATGATGAATGAAGCCCAACTGAACGTTGATACTCTTAGGATTCTGCCAGCAATTTTCCAGCGACTTCGCGAATGTCGGCGCCAATTTCCGGATGCGCCAATGCCAGTGCAAAATTGGCTTCGACATACCCGACCTTTGATCCGCAATCATATCTTTTTCCGTCAAAGGTCAAGCCATGAAACGCCTGTTTGCCAATCATTTGAGCCATTGCATCGGTCAACTGAATCTCGCCACCTGCGCCAGCCTCTTGGGTTTCCAATATGCGCATCACTTCCGGTTGCAATATATATCGCCCCGGCAGGATGAGGTTTGAAGGCGCGGTTCCTGCGGCTGGTTTTTCAACCAGGCCTTTTACCTCTGTGACAGGGCCATCGCGGTAACCGGGATCAATTACACCATAAGATGGGGTATCTTCCATCGGAATTTCGAGGGCACAGACAACATTGCCGCCAAGTTTTTCATAAGCACCAACCATCTGTTTCATGCAACCGGGCGACCCCACCATAAACTCATCGGGCAGGAAAATCGCAAACGGCTCGTCGCCGACAATATCCCGCGCACACCAGATGGCATGCCCTAAACCCAAAGGTTCCTGTTGCCGGACAAACACCGCATTGCCGGGCTTTAAGCGGGTACCGCGCAAAGCTGTCTTGTCTTTGCTACGGGAATCCATCGTATGTTCCAGCTCATAGGCCAGATCAAAATGGCTTTCGATCAAGTCTTTTCCGCGGCCGGTGACAAAGATCATCTGTTCGATACCGGCCTCCAACGCCTCATCAACTGCATATTGCAACAGCGGCCGGTCAACGACGGGAAACAGTTCTTTGGGAACAACTTTGGTGGCTGGCAGGAAACGAGTCCCCATGCCGGCGACCGGAAATACAGCTTTCTTGATCGGTTTCATATGTTAGTTCTGATCCTTCAATTTATCTGCGAACCCTGTGCGTAGCTTTTCCAGTTTTGGCGGGATGGTGGCAACGCAATAGGGGTTGCCGCGCCCCTCGTCCGCCCAATATTGCTGATGGTAATCCTCCGCCGCATACCATGTAGCCGGACCCTCTATCGTTGTTACAATAGCCTGTGTGCGTTCCGCAGCCGCGCGATCAATACCGGCCCGCGCCTCTGTTTGCTGATCCTCGTCCAACGGGAAAATGGCAGATCTGTATTGCGTTCCGATATCATTGCCCTGACGGTTCAATTGTGTCGGATCATGGGTCGCGAAGAATATATCAAGCAAATCTGCATAGCTAACCTGATTCTCATCAAAACCGATTTTGATTGCCTCGGCATGACCAGTCGTACCGGAACAGACTTCACGGTAGGTTGGATCAGGGTTCTTGCCACCAATATAGCCGCTTTCCACCGACGTTACCCCGGCAATGTCAGCAAATATCGCTTCTGTGCACCAGAAACATCCGCCTGCGAAAATTGCTTCCTGCATAATCATTCATTCCTCTTTATGCGGGCACGGGTCGATCGCCAGCATCTCCCCCGCCATTTTTTTCTTTTTCCACCCGCCGCTCTTCATCACGGCGCGCGACTAGCCAATACATAACTGGGGTCACGATCCGGGAAAGCAAGGTCGAGCTGATCAGTCCGCCGATGATGATGATTGCGACAGGCGCATATAACGCGCCGCCAAGCAAAGCCAATGGTAACAGCCCGCCAATCGCAGTAACCGAAGTCAAAAGAACCGGCAGGAATCGGACTTCGCCCGCCTGTTCGATCGCTTCCCTCAATCCCATGCCGCGATCTCGCAACTGAGTCGTAAAATCGACGAGCAGAATAGAGTTTTTGATCTCAATACCGATGAGCGCAATAAACCCGATAATCGACATGAAGCCCAGACTATTCCCGGTAATATATAGCGCAATCAATCCGCCAAATGTGCCCAGCGGAATGACACCTGCCACCACGATTGTCTCCCTGAACCGCCGGAACTCAGCGACAAGAATTGCAAAGATAAGTAACAACGCGGTCGCGATAATCGGCCCGAAATTCCCGAATGCGTCGGCTATTGCCTCGCTCTCACCGCCGATGGAATAGGTATAACCTTCGGGAAACTCAATCTTCTCAACCTCTCGCAAAACCCGGTCGGTTATCGTTGCTGGGACAGCGCCATATTCCACCTGAGCCGTCACTGAAACCGAGCGCTCCAACTGATAGCGCTGAATCTCCGGCGGGACATTTGTCAATCGCGGATTACTTACTTGGGACAATGGGATCGGATCACCACTGCGGGTCGCCAAATACACATCATCCAAAGCGGATATTGGCTGTGTCTCGTTCAGCGGTAACCGGACGGTAACGGGATAATTATCCCCCTCCTGATCGCGGAATGTCGCTGCCCGTTCGCCGCTGATCGCGAGGCGCAATGCACGCCGCGGTTCGCCCGGCGGGATATCAAGCAACGCGACCTTATTCTCGTCCAACCCGATATCCAGATCGATTTTGTCAGTTCTTATGGGATTATTGATATCTCTGGCCCCGCGCGTATTGCGCATAGCCAATTCAACCTGACCAGCCATGTCTTTCAATACCGCCAGTTCCGGACCGGATACCCGGATAACGATAGGAGCCTCCACCGGAGCGCCGTTCGAAAATGGTGCCAATTTAACGCGAGCGCCCGGCACATTGTCGAATTTTTCGCGCAACCGTTCGATTAGGACGGAGCCTTTGCCCGCTTCCCATTCATCAAGTACGGCTAGTATCTCACCATAATTTGTCCGTTCCGCGCCCGGTGCGACATTGTAAAATACTTGTGGATTGCCGCTACCAACATTCTCCGCGCGTATCTTTATATCCGGTTCTGCCGCCAGAATAGCGGCTACCTCGCGGACGGCCTTGTCCGTCTGATCAAGACTACTTCCCTGTTCGGTTTCTATGGATACCCGGAAATAAGGCGCATCGGAATAAGGGAAAAGTGAGAACCCCATAGAAGGGACCAGCGCAAAGGCCGACATACAACATACCATCGCAATAATGAACGTCTTCCATGGCGCCCCCAGAGATTTGTGTAATATCGGCCGATATAGTCTTTGAATTTTATCGTTTAACCAACGCAGGGCCGCATTGCCCTCGGGATTTTCATCTCTGCGCAAAATGCGGCTCGCCAGAAACGGTATGAGCGAGAGTGATATTACCAGTGATGCCAATACCGTCAGCATGATCGAAAGAAAAAAGGATTTTGTATAGGAACCCGGGCCGCCCGGCAGGAATAACAACGGTGCAAAGGCAATCACCAAAACAAAAGTAGAGCCAATGACGGCTGCCCGGATTTCCAGGCTTGCATCAATCGCTGCCTGGGTTCGCGTTTTGCCCATCCGCAGATGACGCGCGATATTTTCCGTCACAACGATACTATCGTCGACCAACAAGCCCAAGGATACAATAAACCCGGCAATGGAAAGCTGGCTCAAATTATATCCCAGCACATATAATGCCAGCATTCCCGATGCCAGTGACAATGGTATTGAAATCATAACGATGAAGGAGGCACGCGAGCCAAGGGGTAGCAAAGTGATAATCACTAACCCGATTGCGATCGCAAAATCGCGGGTTAGCTCGCTTAACCTGCGTTCCACATCATTACTTTGGTCAAATTGTTCCACCATCTGAATATCAGGCGGTAATTTTTGCATTTGCCGTTCAAGTTCTTTGTCCAGCTCAACCTTCAACCGCGTCACATCAACGCCGTCTTTCTGGTTAGCAGTAACAAAGACAGCCCGCTTCCCATTGTGCCGCGTTCGGTAAATTTGTTCAGCAGCACCCCATTTCACTTCCGCAACATCGTCAATTGTTAGAAGTTTGCCGCCGGACGCGCGAAGCGGTAGCCGTTTAATCGTATCGAGATCGCGATAGGCGCCGCCTGCCTCAACGTTCAACCGCCTACCGCCACTTTGTACGGCGCCGCCGGGCAGCTCTATTCCACCTTGTCGCAGCGCATCCGCTACAGCGCTTGGTGGCACTCTAAGCTCTGATAAGCGCGCCGGATCAATCTCAACGCTTACTTCCGGTTGCGGCAGACCATGTATCTCTGCTTCGCGCACGCCTTTATAGCGCGTCAGGCTGTCAGCCAGATCATCGGCATATTTTTCAATTCTGCGCCATGACGCGGCTTCACTGACTAGCGCCAATTGAACAATCGCGGCTTCCGTTGTCCGATATTTTTGAAATTCCAGCCGTTGAAGGTTTTGCGGCAATGTGTCGCGAATTGCAGATACTTCGCGGACCACATCATCAAAATAGCCGTCGACGTCGCCCGACCAATTGCTAAATTCCACGTTGATAAAGGTTCCACCATCAGTACTTTTGGACTCGACTTCGACCACATCGTCGAGCCCCTGCACCACCTCTTCAATTGGCTTTGCGACTGTCTCTTCCATATCCTGCGCATCGGCACCCGGTTGGATCGCAATAATATTGACGACAGGAATTGGAAAATGCGGGTCCACTGCGCGCGGGATATTTAGCAAAGCGAAAATACCAAGCAAAACCAAAAGCAGGAACATGACGAGCGTCAGTTGCCAACGCGAAATGACAAAATTCGCTAGCATCTCAGATTTCGATGCCCGTATCTATCATTTGACGGTACGGACCGGTTTTATCTCATCGCCGTTTTGGAGTTTTTCAACACCTCGCACGACCACATTATCGCCCTCGACAAGTCCCGAGGCAATTTCCAGGCTGTCGTCGGTCAATTCACCAATCACCACATTGCGCTGTTTGACTTTGTTATTTTCTCCGACCACGAAGACAAGACCTTCGCCGGACCGTACTCCGAAAATCGCGGTCGCAGGAACCGAAATCGTGCCGTCATTATCTCGCGAAACTTCGATATTCACTGTTCCCAGTTGCCCCGAACGAAGGCGCCCGTTTGAGGGAAGCAGAAAACTGACTTCAAATGTCCCGGTGCGTTCGTCGGCTCGCCCATCTTTCTCACTCACAACAGCCTGAATGGGATCGGGACCCAATGCATCGATTGATACGCTCGCTTGCATGCCAACACGTACACGTGATGCATCCCGGTCCGTCAGCGGGACCCGCAGCACATAACCTTTGCCTGTTTCTCCCAGTATCAACGCCGTCATCCCGGCCGAGACAATCTGGCCGCTGTCGATGTTCCGCCGTAAAATGATGCCGCTGCTCGGTGCGATGATATTCGCCGTGCGACTTGAGAAGCCTGTTGTTTCGACCCTTGCAGAAGCTGCGCGAGCAGCCGCTTCTGCTTGCTCCAGCCGAGCTTTGGTTACCCACCCATCTACGAACAGTTTTTCCATCCGCGCAAATTCGGCGTCAGCACGGTCGCGTTCTGCTTTTGCAGCGTCTAGGTCCGCCGCAACCATACTGGTATCAAGTGCGGCCAATATTGTGCCGCGCTGCACCTGATCGCCTTCGTCAAATCGTACAGACGCCACTTTCCCCGATGTCGTAAAGCCCAGTTCAGTCTCTCGCCGCAGCCTGACCGTTCCCGCGGTCGTTATTGTTTCGTTCTGACTAGCAGGTTGTACCGTTACAATCGCCGCAGCAATCGGGTCTTTGTTTTTTAGCTCTTCCTCAGGCTCATTTTGACCGCAAGCAGAGGTGGCCAGCGCGCCGGCTAAAATCAGAAGTTTAAGTTTTGCTATTTCCAACGCCAACGAAGCTTGATCCCTATTGCCCAAATGCCTTCTTAAGTGGCGAAGGCGGCGTGACCAACAGAAAATTGCATTTTGCAACGAAAAAGGGCCAGATCTTGCGATCGGCCCTTTCTTTTCGGTCAAATTTTTGAAAACGGAAGGTTAACCCTCTGTTCCGACGATGTCTTTTCCGTCTTGTCCCATCAATTTATAAACAAAACCGGCCAAGATAGCGCCAACGATAGGTGCAACCCAGAACATCCACAATTGTGTCAAAGCCATGCCGCCCTCCATAAGTGCCGGACCGGTGCTCCGTGCCGGATTAACGGAGGTATTCGTGATCGGGATACTGATCAGATGGATTAATGTTAAACCAAGGCCGATCGCCAAAGGCGCAAAGCCCGCTGGCGCACGCCCATCGGTTGCGCCCAATATGATGATCAGGAAGAAGAATGTTAGCAATATTTCAATCGCTATCCCCGCTCCCATTGCATAGCCACCGGGAGATTTCTCTCCAACACCATTTGCCGCTAGGCCATTTTGAGCGATATCATAGCCAGCATTTCCGCTTGCTATCAAATATAGCACCGCAGCCGCCGCGACAGCACCAACCACTTGCGCGATAATATATACAGGAATCTCGTTAGCCGGAAAACGTCCGCCAGCCCACAATCCAATGGTTACAGCAGGATTGAGATGACAGCCGCTAATATGACCGATGGCATAGGCCATGGTTACAACCGTAAGACCGAAAGCGAGTGACACGCCAAGCAATCCAATGCCTACTTCTGGAAATGCAGCTGAAATGACGGCGCTTCCGCACCCTCCGAATACCAACCAGAACGTCCCTAGAAACTCTGCCAATGCCTTTTGCATTGCTGACATAACTATTCTCCCCCAATGTTGATGGCTGCAACCCCAATCGCGTTGCAAAGCAATATGATATCAGAAAAGATCAGCCTATCCAAATTTCATTGGGTCAATTCATGTAACAAGGACCATGGCTATCAGGCAGATGCGCGTTTCAATCGATCATTTATGGCGACACCGATACCATCATCCCTGACGGGCGCGACGGCCAATTTTCTCTGCTGGCTAGCATCTGCCCTATGGAGATATGCAAACAGATTGCTGGCGGCCTCTGCCAAATCTCCTGAAGGTGATAGATTAAGGTCTCCGTCGATATTGCCAAACCCGATATGAAACTCATCTGGAGCCGGGCTTGATGCATTGAGCCTCAGCGGTTTGGATGGCGCATAGTGGCTCACCATCTGGCCCGGTGCGGTAATTTTGCTGACGGATGCAAGCTTGGTCACAGGATGATCGATAATATTTTCGATCATCTCAGCGGTAATTGGCCCCGGCCTTAAGATATAACACTGGTTGGCTTCAATTTTGACAATCGTCGATTCTATGCCTTGCGACGCGACGCCGCCATCCAATATGAACGGAGCCTTGTTACCCAAGCTTTCTGCAACATGCAGTGGTGAGGTTGGACTGATTCCGCCGCTCCGATTTGCCGAAGGAGCAGCCAAAGCAAGACCGGTCGCCTCCAACAATGCGCGCATCATCGGGTGCGCGGGGCTCCTCAGCGCTACGGTTTCAAGGCCGGCCGTCACAGCTGGCGTAACCGGGCAATTCTTCACTTTGGGTATAACAAGTGTCAACGGTCCGGGCCAAAAGGCACTCGCCAACTTTTCCGAAAGCGGGCAAAATTGCCCGATTAGTTTTGCCGCATACAGATCGAGAACGTGCAAGATTAAAGGATTGAAATCGGGACGGCCTTTTGTGCGATAAATCTCGGCTACAGCTTTTGCATTGCTGGAATCAGCCGCCAATCCGTAAACCGTTTCAGTTGGCACCGCACAAAGTTTACCGGCCCTCAACAGGCGAGCGGCCCGCGCGATATCTTTGCTATCGTAGGCCGCGGTGTCTCCGACAATTTCATCATTTGAGCCTGACATGAATGACGCTATAGCCCGCCTAGACATCAAGCAATAGCGGATAAATATTTATGAGTTTCACAGCGCCTGGCCGGGAGCAGAACTTTGTTCTCAAACATATCGCCAATATTGGAAAACTGGCCGAACATCGGCGCTTTGCCGGCGCGAGTGAGGATATGGTAGAAGCCATTGTCGAAGGCATTGGACAATTTGCCGCCGGAGAATTCGCGCCGCTCAACAGGATCGGTGACACAGTCGGTGCCAAATGGGCAAACGGCGAAGTCACGCTGCCATCCGGGTATAAAGAAGCCTATGGCAAATTTGTAGAGAGCGGTTGGGCCTCGATTGACGGGTCAGAGGATTTTGGCGGACAGGGACTACCCTATACGCTGTCTGCGCTAATATTAGAGACATGCGGGGCCGCTAATTTTGCATTCACCCTATGCCCCATGCTGAGTTTTGGAGCCATTGAGGCCATTCATGCGCACGGCAGTGAAGAGCAAAAGGCCAATTATCTACCAAGTTTGATATCCGGTGCTTGGACCGGGACCATGAATTTGACGGAACCACAGGCAGGATCAGATGTCGGCGCTCTGCGCGCTACGGCCGAGCCTATTGATGATGGCGAGCATACGGGAAAATACCGGATAAAAGGCCAAAAGATTTTCATCACCTTCGGCGAGCATGACCTAACCGAAAATATTGTCCATCTTGTGCTGGCAAGAACGCCGGGCGCACCGGAAGGAACGCGGGGTATCTCGCTATTCATCGTTCCGAAATACCATCTTGATGCCGATGGCAAACCAGGCGCGCAAAATGACGTCAAATGCGTATCGATTGAGCACAAGATAGGTATCCACGCGTCTCCGACTTGCGTGATGGCCTATGGCGAAAATGATGAATGTATCGGCGAAATGATTGGCGGAGAATTTGGCGGGATGAAAGCCATGTTCACGATGATGAACAACGCCCGTATAAATGTCGGTTCTCAAGGGGTCCAGATCGCAGAGCGCGCTACACAGCAAGCGGCACATTTTGCGGCTGAGCGCATTCAATCGGCGCGTGCCGGCAGCGGCAATAAGAGCAGTGTGGCGATTATTGAACATCCTGACGTGCGGCGGATGTTGCTGCGATCCAAAACGCTAACGCAGGCCGCACGGGCATTGTTATATTACGCTACTTCTGCGGTAGATGGCGCCACGTTGGGAGATACAGAAGCCAAATCACGTGCAGAAATTCTTACTCCGTTGATCAAGGGATATGGCACCGATATTGGCAATGAGGTCGCCTCTATTGGCGTGCAGGTCCATGGCGGCATGGGTTTTGTTGAAGAAACTGGCGCAGGTCAGCATTTTCGAGATGCGCGCATAGCCCCAATTTATGAAGGCACAAACGGCATTCAGGCAGCAGATCTGGTGGGCCGCAAACTTGGGTTGGACGGCGGCGACGCGATGATGTCGCTTATCGCAGATATTCGGGCCGAAGCGAAACATGATGCGGCGCTGGCATCCTTGGCGCAAGATTGCGAAGACATAGCCGAATGGATGTCTGGCGGCGATGCCTCCATTGATGATCGCCTAGCCGGAAGCTATCCCTTTATGACGATGCTCGCCACGGCCACCTGCGGTATGCTTATGGCCCAACAATATCGGATCGCGTCCGATGAACTGGGCGATGGGAATGACCCTTTCCTGAAAGCAAAGCTCGTGACCACCCGTTACTATCTGGATCATCTCGTCCCGGAAGCGTTGGGTCTGAAAGCGGCGGCAATGGGGGGTGCCGATATTTTGTATCAGCTTGATAGCGAACAACTAGCAAGCTGATGCCCATTGGCGAGGAAAATCATGCGATATTGGAACGTATTGCAAATGCTCTTGAGAGAATTGCACCGCCGGAGACTGCTCCAGCCGATCTTGGTTCCAGTATCGCGTATATCTGGGATGGTAACGCGATCACATCTTTGGAACATTTTGATCCAATAGCGCTGAATCTTCTAACCGGGATAGATTCGCAAAAAGCCCATTTGCTTGAAAACACAAAGCGACATGCACAGCAGGTAGCTGCTCATGATGTTCTCCTTTGGGGGTCACGCGGTATGGGCAAGTCCGCACTGGTAAAGGCGGTTGTCCGCGCTTTGCAGGAAGACGGTTCAAATATTTCCATTGTCGAGGCTGGGGTGGACCATCTGGATAGTCTGCCGCGCCTTTTTGCACTGCTTTCCCGTTATGATCGACAATATATTCTGTTTGTCGACGACATTGGTTTTGAACAAGCTGATGGCGGACCACGGGCGCTGCGTTCCATGTTGGATGGCGGTGCTGCAGCACGCCCCAAAAATGTGCGTCTTTATGTAACCTCAAATCGGCGTCACATCGTGCCGCGCCAGATGTCTGAACAGGACGGTCCGGTCAATCCGCGTGACGTACTTGATGACAAACTCGCTCTTTCGGACCGTTTCGGATTGCGTTTGGGCTTTCACGCAGCGTCGCGGGAAGACTATCTGGCAATGATTGCCAGATATGCCATGGCTTTCGATCTGCAATATGATGAGGACGACGCGCTGCAATGGTCAAAACAACGCGGCACGCGGTCGGGCCGAGTTGCTTGGCAATTTATCGTGGAGCTCGCGGGCCGTGCCGGGAAAACGCTAAGCTAGTCTATTCCGCCGGCTTTGCTATCCCCTTCGCACCTTTGCGAGATACCCGCCAGATAATGCCGCCGACATCGTCGCTTACCAGCAACGCGCCAGTCTGATCAAATTCAACCATGGCCGGGCGGCCGCGCGCTTTTTCTTCGTCGTCAATAAAGCCGTCCAAAAGCGTGATCGGCTTGCCTTCTGGCTGGCCTTTAGCATTGAAATTAACATAGATAACATCATAGCCAGATAAAGGTTGCCGGTTCCAAGAACCGTGCCGAGCGACAACGGCCCCGCTGCTAAAGCCTTCTCCCAACGCCTGATCGTTTGAAAAGGCCAACCCCAAAGGAGCAACGTGCGCACCCAGGCCATAGTCCGGCCTGCGCTCATATTGCCGGTGGTCAAGATTTTTGGGTTCGACACGGGGGTCTACATACCCACCCCAGAAATGCCAGGGCCAGCCATAATGTCCTGCAAACCTGACCTCTGTCAGATAGTCAGGGACCATATCACTGCCCAGCATGTCGCGTTCGTTCACCACTGTCCAAAGGTCTCCGGATACCGGTTCATAGGCAAGTCCGACCGGGTTGCGCATGCCATCGGCATATACAATCTTCTTATTGGTCGCCAATTCAACTTGAAGGATCGCTGCGCGCTCTTTTTCGGTATCCATGCCGTTTTCGCCGATATTGCTGTTCGATCCCACCGCCACATAGAGATATTTCCCATCGGGACTGGCAATGATATTGCGGGTCCAGTGATTATTGGGCGCTTTGTCATTCAAGTTGGCGACTTTGCGGCCTTCTGCGGTGATTTTGGTGTCACCTTCCGCATAAGGAAAAGCCAGAATTTCATTCGTATTGGCAACATAAAGTATATCCTCAATCAGTGCCATGCCGAACGGGGAATTCAGATTTTCCAGCAATGCGAATTTCTCATCCACTTTCCCATCTTTGTCACTGTCGCGCAGCAAGCTGATCCGATTGGCTGATTTCGTACCTGCACCCGCCTTGCTCATCAGGTTGCGCATAACCCATCCTTCGATGCCTTTGTTGGTGCGCGGCGGGCTGTTCGTTTCCGCTACCAGAATATCACCATTGGGTAGGCGGTACATTGTCCGCGGATGATCAAGACCATCTGCAAATCGTTCCACCACAAAACCGTCTGCAGCCAAAGGACCCTCGCCCTCGTTCCAGGGATCGGCTTCCGCAATGTTCATCGTCGGGATATTCTCCGTCCGGACATTCGTCATTTGCGGTTCTACCCCCGTCGTTGCCTCTAACGGCAGGCGGGCTTCATCCCCGTGAAAATAGGCAAGATAAGCAAGTCCGGCCAACGCCAGAACAACCAAAAGAATCAAGAGATTTCGAATATGTTTAGCCATAGTTGCTCAATAAGAAATAGCACGGCACCTGACAAGCATGCCGATTAACAACAGCTGCCGGTTCAGCGATTCCGCAACCACATGCCAATAGCAACGACGGCCCCCAGAGCCAGTCCAGCCAATAGTCCGGCCGATGGTTGCCCCAAAAACCCACCAATCAAAACCCCGGCTATGCCGCCAGCCGCGATAAAAAACCCGCCTGCGTTACCGGGTGTCTCCGGGGTCTTACTGGAACGACTGGAATCAGGATCAGGTGTCATTCGCCCCCCATGCCACGGCTATCCGCGGTTGCCTAGAAAAGTCTGCCAGAACACCGCGATATCCAACATGTTACTTTTTGTTCACCATGGCTTTTGACGGAATTTCCATTGCTTCAGCCTAACAGATTTCACTGACGCAGGCGGAAAACCCCGCTTGCTTGCAAAGGAGCCCGATTTGCAACTTCCCGTATTTATAGACTCCACCAATTATGTCGATGCCGAGCAGCTCATTTCCAATTTTGGAGAAGAAGCCGGCCTAGAGGCTGCTAATCGCGCCGACAAAAGCCGGGCATTGGGCAACCATATCCACTATTGCAAATGGCGCCAGGTGGAACGTCTATGCGTGCTTCTATCGATTGATCAGACAATCGGCACAATTCACTAAGCGGGAATATCAGCCTGCCGGATTACATGTGATTTGAGCCGATCCGTCGGATTGCACACGGCAATTTGGGCGTCCGTCTATCTGAATCATTCCGGTACCACTGTTGTTGATATTCGCTTCACGTTTGACCGCAATATGGCTGCTCGCCGGGCCGCGATGGAGCAGCTCTAGGGTATTGGCCGTCAGCTGTGCGCCTTTGAACATGCTGGCACCGAGCAATTCGACCCGCGCGTCATTTGTTTTGCCGGCAAGCGACAATTGACCGCCGCCGGTCATCGACACGTTCAAACGGTCGCTATCAACATCGTCTATGTCCAATGTGCCAAAACCGCCCATCCGCACGCGCGGTGTTCTGCCGCCCAGACTATCTAACGATACTTTACCTGAACCCAGATGCGTAATTGCTTTTACGCGAAAGGTGCTGAGATAGATCGTTACCGGAGCATCAGCGGAGTAATTCCGGTCATTTGTGGTTTTCGGTTTTACGGAAACGACCAATTGACCACCGCTTTTGTTCAGGGTTACACGGTCGAGTATTTCCCGTGTTTCTGCGTCAGCTTTGGCAGAGGGTCCTTTGCCGGTGGTGATGACCACATTCACGCCGCCGGTTACCCGAATATCTTCAAAACCGAAAATCGAGAAATTGCGTTCCATCGCGGCAGCAGGGAGCGCCGTCATCACCGCACCAAATGCGACCAGAGATAAAAGTAACTTCTTCATTGCGCCCGCGCCTCTCCAAATTCCATCCACCCCAGCCATCGGGGTGTCTTTGGAGCATAATGTCCGCCATTTTCCGCCAGAGTGAAACCCTCAGCTTCGAACAGTTTCGAAACGGGACGGTGCAAATGACAACCGCCCGCAATATGCTTCCATGCCGGTTCAATACGCTGCTGCCATTTTTCCGGCCCTTTATCAGGGGCGCGGCCATGTTCCAGATAAACGATCTTTCCGCCCGGTTTCAGTACCCGGCGCATTTCCGACAGAACCTGTTTACCATCCTGCACTGAACAAAGGGTAAAGGTGGTTAACACAGTGTCAAAGCTGTTGTCGGCAAAGGGCATAGCTTCTCCAATACCATCCAATATATCCATATCGAAACCGCGTTCGCGTGCTTCAGAGCGCGTATAGTCAAGCAATTCAGCGGACGGATCGAGACCGGTCAGGCTTTCCACCCGCTCGCGGTCATAAAATTGCAGGTTTATCCCGCCGCCACAGCCGAGTTCCAGCACTTTGCCGCTAGCGCGAGGTACAATCTGGCTACGATCTTTCATTATCGCCGGCTGGCTGCACGCAAAGCGGATCAACCGCGGTACTGCATATTTTTCCCATAAATTGGCCATGACATCAGAATGCCACGGCTTGGGGAATATACCAAACTCTTTATGATTGCGACCGCCGCGCCGATGGCGCAAAAAAACCCGACGGAAACGATCCAGCGGGGTTTTTCGTTCCTATTCTGCGCTAGCTTTAGGCGTAGCTGACAGAGACTTTCGCCTTTTTCTGACGGCGCCTGTTTTTGCTTCTCAGGGCACCACCAATGGCACCAAAACCGAATATCAGCATCGCCCAGGTGGTGGGTTCGGGTATTCCGCCCGCCGCTGTAATACCGCTGATTTCAAAGAACAGGCTGTTTTCGTTACCTATATCTGATCCGCTGGAAGCAATAAAATAACTCGCGCCAGCAAAGTTGAGAGACAACGAAGCTCCCATATCCGCGTCCGTATCGTAAGAGGCAGATGCCGTTCCGAGCAGGACATCTCCAGCATCAAAAGCGGAAATCTCAACCGGTGAATCATCATCACCGCCGGTATCACCAAATTGGAAGGTGACCGCATCAATCAGCGCGTTAAAAGAAAAGCGCAGCGGCGTAAATTGGCCAGTTTGAAGACCAATGGTATTGCTGCCAATGATTGATACAGAGCCAAGATTGGGAGTAAGAAAACTGTTGGAGGCAATAACAAAACCGCCTGGATTTCCTTCTGTTGTAACGGTCAGTGACAATGGGCCATCGGCTACAGTGAGCGATCCGGCGTAACTTCCCGTCGAAACGCCGTCCATGTCAAAAGTGGTGGCGGCAAAAGCCGGTGATGCAAACGCCATTGTCGACGCTGCAGCGGCAAGCATAAATTTTTTCATATTGGTAATTCCTTCAAATCACCAACACCGTCCCGATATGGTACAGATTGCCTGTGATTCTAGGCGCGTATCGTGTCGATCAGGCCCCGCATTTTATCTCGCCGGAGCCCATCGCTTTCGATGTGCATTTGGCATCGCCATGCACCCGGATATCCCCAGACCCCATGACTTTGGCATCTACCGCACCATCGGAAGACAGTTCCACATCGCCGCTACCGGCAATCGATATCTTGGCATTTTCCACGTTCAGGCCCTTGCCCGTAATATCACCCGAGCCGGCAATTGATATTTTGGCGCTATTTGCCGTTCCGGCCATCGTAACGTTCCCCGAACCGGCAATACTGGTCTTGAGCGAAGCGGTCTCAATTTTCGCAACATTTATGTCGCCAGAGCCAGCGATGCTGAGTTTGGTGCTGTCGGTGGTCATAGAGTCCACCTGCATATCACCGGACCCCAGTAGCTTGGCGTTTTTAAGCGATGGCGCGCTAACATAGACTATCGCGGCGCCGGTGGAGCCATCCCATAACCCATCCCTTTCGCGGCCAATTTTTAGCTGCCCCTCTTTTACTTTGTAACGCAGCTGTTCGATCGCGTCGTCATCCCCTTCCGCACGGATGGTATAGCTTGACCCGGTCGCGAACACGACATTGTCAGGCCCGGCCAGACTAACGCCGTCAAATTCACCCGGATCAGTATCGTCGGTGCTGATGGCAATGCCATCCTTGAATGTACTTTTCCCAGCCTTGCTCACCGCGTTTGCAATGGAGCCTTCACAGGCAGCAAGCGCCAGTGTCGAGGCCAATAAGGGAATCGCTATCCACAGTTTCTTCATTTCCATCTCTCCATGCTGTATTGCCGTATTAATACACCGCGCGAGCAATGATGGCAAGTACCGATCACAATAAAAAGGGAGCTGCCATATTATCATGGCAACTCCCCGTTATTTTCGATCAAAAGCCGACGGATTTAGATCAGTCTTCTTTCACCTCATAATATTGCGGTGCTGCAATATTCAGGATTTCGAGTATTTTCTCCAACGCCGCTGGCTCATCGGTATCTTCCATCGCCGCGAGTTCGCGCGCGAGACGGCTGGACGCCGCTTCGAAGATCTGACGCTCGGAATAGCTCTGTTCTGGCTGATCATCCGCACGGAACAAGTCACGGGTCACTTCGGCAATTGATACAAGATCACCGGAGTTGATTTTCGCTTCATATTCCTGCGCGCGGCGTGACCACATGGAGCGTTTCACTTTGGGTTTTGCCTTTAGCGTTTCAATTGCTTCTTTCAGCGTTTTGTCCGAAGACAGTTTGCGCATGCCGACGCCCTCGGCCTTGTTGGTTGGCACCCGAAGCGTCATCCGCTCCTTTTCAAAGCGCAGCACGTAAAGTTCGAGTTGCATCCCGGCAATTTCTTCATTCTGAAGCTCAACTACCCGGCCAACGCCGTGCTTCGGATAAACAACATAATCGCCCACATCAAAGAGCAGCATATTCGCAGCCATAAAAAGCCTTTCTGATTCTTGAAAAAAGAAGGATATTTTCGTTCAAATTACTGAAAACCCCGACGAAATATTCCTTTCGACCTAAACAAAAGCGGCCGAAACTTCCCCTGTTCGGCCAATTGCTGACATATCTGTTAGCAGATTAGTAACAAAAATGCAATTTTAGGTTTTGTTGCGGGACTTTTGTAGCAGCCGGCTGCTAGACGTCACTATCCGGATTGCAGCAATCCGGTCAATCACCCTCACCCGGCTTTTCAGAGAACATCTCCATCTTGCCTTCCTTGCCCTTGAAGTCGTCGGCATCGGCTGGCGGATCGCGGCTGACCGTAATATTGGGCCATTCTTCGGAATATTTGGTGTTGAGTTCGAGAATTTTTTCCAAGCCATCTTCAGTATCCGGCAAAATAGCTTCTGCTGGGCATTCCGGTTCGCAAACACCGCAATCGATACATTCGCTTGGGTTGATGACGAGCATATTCTCGCCTTCATAGAAACAGTCTACGGGGCAGACTTCCACACAGTCCATATATTTGCACTTAATGCAGGCATCCGTAACAACATAAGTCATCTGGTCTTCAACTCCCCTTTGCCAGACCGCAGTTTGGGCGGCTATTGTAACCTTAGCTATTGCGCAAAATCGAAGGCGTCAACCGTTGGTTTTGACGGCATGTTTAACAGTCCAGACATAGGTCAGTTTATCGTCCCGGTTTCAACAGCTCAAAACAAGACTGAGCGCGCGGTGCACCGTGACGCCTTATCGGCAGCTTTGAAATACGCACCACTTGCACATTTCGGCCCACCGGGATCGTTAGAATGTCATCGGTACGGACCAGCACATGCCCTTTTTCAACGCGGCGGCCATTCAGGCGTACATGGCCTTTTTCCGCCAATTTCTTTGCCATTGTGCGATTTCGGGCAAAACGGAGAAACCAGAGCAATTTATCTATTCTGAGCGCCGGCCTTTGATCGGCCGCCAATTGCTTTTTCTCCGCCTTCAATTCTGCATCCTATTTTTTCATACTTTCTTTCAGCGCAGCGAGTTCGGCAAAAGCACCGCCGGCTTTTGCCAAAACAGGCTCAGGTTTTCGATCTTTTGGCTTCCCTTTGCCCGGTCCATTTTTATTTGGCCCATCGCCGCGCGACTTTTTCCCCGAATAAGATCGCCGGTTTTTCCCATTTGCTTTGCCCATCCCTTTCCAGCGCCAATATTGCAGCGCTGGCGCGGCCTCCGGCGTAACCTCCTCAGCGATCTCTGTTTTAGGGGCATCTGGCGCAGGTTCAGTCTGTTCAGCCTGTTCAGCCTGTTCAGTTTGCGGCGCCTGGGTTTCCGCAGCTTCTACCGTAGCCACCGGAGCCGGGGGCACATCATCAGTTTTTGCAAATCCAGCCATTTTAAGCAACGCAACATGGGTGTCGGCAGATAGGCCCAGCGACGTCGCCAGCGCCGCATCCACAGCAAAAACCGGCCCAACAACTCTCGCTTCATGTGCCTGTTTGATAAGGCGTTCGGCCATATCTACCCGCACATATTCATCGCCAATTCTGCGAAAGCCAAATTGGCTGGCCTGTTCGGGCGTTTCGAATTTCCAGTCTTTCAAATGTACGGCATTATCAGGGGGCAGCGGGGCCATTGGTTTTTCATTGAGCGCTGCAAACAAACCCGTCCGCCAGATCACAGCGCCCGGCTTCATCAACGCATGATGGAAAATATCAACCGCACCAAAGACCAGTCCAGCCTTGCGGGCGACACCGCGCATATCATTGTCCAGTGCGCGCACCGCATCATTCACGGATAGTCGCGCAATTATACCGCCTGCTTCTACAATCTGCGCAAATAGCGCGCGGACCGATGGCGGTGTGGCGGCATCATTTGCGAGTTCCGCAATTTTTACCAAACCCTCAAGATGCTTGGCTTTCATCGCTGTGACCCAGTCTTTAACACGGTCCTCGACCTTCTTTGCGTTATCCGCCGTCATGTCTTTTATGGAACGATCAAATTTAATCTCAACGCTCAACAGATCTTTACCCTTGGCCAGTGTCGCCAGTTTGGCATCACCCCAAAAAATACCGGGTTGCCCGGTTTCGTCCGCCATCAGCGAAAGAACGCTATCAGGTGCTTTTGCCAAGGCATCTGCATTTTCCGTCATCGTTTTTCCCAAATATCTTTCTGCCGCCGCAAGCAACATCTTGCGGTCTTCCCTCCGGCTATCCGAAGGCACGACAAATTGAAAGCCCCTCAGCATCCCAATTTCCAATCCTTCGACCATTACCGCGCCGTCAGCATCCACGGCAACGTCCTGTGACAGCCCGCCTTTTATCAGGCCGCGCATCAAGACCCGCGTGCGTTTGTCTACAAAACGCTGTGTCAACTGGTTGTGCATAGCATCGCTAAGCTTTCGTTCCAAAGCGCGGGTGCGCTCGATCATCGTCTCCGCCTGTTCAACCCAGTGCGTTTTTTGGGCGATATAACTCCAACTGCGGGTCGCGGATATTCTGGCTGCCAGCGTTGCAATATCCCCTTGTACGCTCTCCAGCCGCGAAATCTCCTGCGCCATACGTGCATGGGGGATGCGGCCGCTGCCTTGGGCCAGATAGGGCCAAAGGGAAGCCACAAAACGCGCCTGATGATCTGCGCCTACTTTCCGGAAATCGGGTATTGATGCCGCTTCCCACAGCAAACGGACCTCATCAGGACCGCGAGTTAGTGCCACCACATTCGGATCCTGCGCCAGCCTTTTCAATACGGCGAGATCAACCGCTTCCGGGGCGGCGCGCAGCAACCGGTCATTCGGTTTTTGTTCCAGCGATTTGACCAGCGCGCCGATATCCCGAAAAACCGGTTCCGGATTGCGCCAATATAACCACTCCAACCGCGGAAAATTGTGATCCTCCAGACGCTCAATTTCCTCTGTCTGCAATTCATCGGACGATGCAAGACCGGACAGACACCCAAAACTACCATCTTTTTGGTGCCGGCCAGCCCGGCCAGCAATTTGCCCAATCTCCGCCAGCGTAAGTCTGCGCCGACGCCTGCCATCAAATTTCCTCAAAGCCGCAAAAGCCATATGGGACACGTCCAGGTTCAATCCCATGCCAACTGCGTCCGTCGCCACAAGATAATCCACTTCGCCGTCCTGGTACATTTGGACCTGTGCATTGCGGGTATGGGGAGACAGCGACCCCATCACGATCGCGGCCCCACCATGTTGCCGTCGCAGCATTTCTGCGATCGCATAGACATCCTCGACCGAAAAGGCGACAATCGCCGACCGCCGGGGTAAGCGCGACAATTTGCGCGGCCCGACATAACTGAGCGTAGAGAATCGGGGCCGTGTCAATATCTCAGCCTCGGGCAGCAATCGGGTGATCAGGGCACGCAAACTTTCAGAACCCAAGATCATCGTTTCATCCCGGCCCCGGGCATGCAACATCCGGTCGGTAAAAACATGGCCGCGTTCCGGATCAATCCCCAGTTGCGCTTCATCAATCGCGACGAACGAGAAATCGCTTCCGTCAGGCTTTCTGGTCGGCATGGATTCTGCGGTGCACAGATACCATTGTGCACCGGGCGGAATGATCTTCTCTTCGCCGGTCACGAGCGCGACTTTGTTGGCGCCTTTTAATTTTACCACCCGGTCGTAAACTTCGCGCGCCAACAGACGAAGCGGAAATCCGATCATCCCACTGGAATGCGCACACATGCGTTCTACCGCGAGGTACGTTTTACCGGTATTTGTCGGGCCAAGAACCGCGATGAGGGAAGATCGGGAGAGATCGGGCATTCGCCCTACTTTCACCTTATCTGCTCTAAGGAAGCAAGCCCATTTCGCTGAAAGATTTCAACATTCCAG
>CALKXX010000180.1 GCA_938003725.1 uncultured Sphingomonadaceae bacterium
GGTAACAAAACGCGGACACTTCCAAAAGATGTTGCTTTTGATCCAGTTTCGGACCGTCCACTGCATGTAGACTTTTTCCGCCTCGCAAAAGGTGCGAAAGTACAGGTCAACATCCCCGTGGCATTTGTGAACGAAGAAGAATCACCTGGCTTGAAACGTGGTGGTGTTCTGAACGTGGTACGCTTTGAACTTGACCTGATGTGCGATGCCGACATGATTCCGGATCAGATCGAAATCGATGTGACTGGCCTTGAAATTGGCGATTCCGTCCACTTGTCCGACATTACATTGCCCGACGGTTCGGTAAGTTCGATTACAGATCGCGACTTCACCATTGCCGGTGTGGCCGCACCATCCGCACTGAAATCTTCTGAAGATGAAGCCGAAGACGCTGAAGGTGAAGAAGGTGCCGAAGGAGAAGAAGGCGCCGAAGGCGAAGCAGCTGAGGGCGAAGGCGGCGAAGAAGGCGGCTCGGACGACTAAGCCTTTTCACACAAAACGATATCGAAAACCGCCCCTGCTTGTTAATGAAGCTCGGGCGGTTTTTTATTGGGAGACGGCAACGATATGCAACTATGGGTAGGCCTTGGCAATCCCGGCGCACAATATGCGCTCCACCGTCACAATGTCGGCTATATGGTGCTGGACGCTATGGAAGATGTGCATGATCTTCCGGAACCGAAATCAAAATTTCAAGGCTGGGCGGTTGACGGACGATTGGGCGGGGAAAAACTGTTACTGCTCAAACCCGCCACTTTTATGAACGAAAGCGGACGTGCAGTGGGTGAAGCCATGCGCTTCTACAAATTGGAACCATCCGACGTCACCGTGTTTCATGACGAGCTGGATCTCGATCCTTTCAAGGTGAAGGTAAAGGTTGGCGGCGGACATGCGGGGCATAACGGTCTACGTTCCATAGATGCGCATATCGGCCCTGATTTTCGGCGCGTGCGCATTGGTATCGGCCATCCGGGACATAAAGACCGCGTCACCGGTCATGTCCTGGGCAATTATACCAGAGCGGAGATGGACCCCCTTGCAGAAATGCTCGGCGGTATCGCTGCCGAGGCGGATTGGCTGGCCAAAGGCGATAATCCCAGATTCATGAGCGAATTGGCGTTGAGAATGCAGGATTGACGGATTCTGTCATTCCCTGAAATTCTCTTCGTTCGCCTGCTCAATCTGATCCGCCACACCTTTCATGGACTCTGCCAAACCGCCAAAGCCTCTTTCAGCTTGTTTCTGATATTCCTTGACCGCATCGGTCGGTAGGACGGGCGCGGCAGAACCGCCCAAACCCGATTGTTCCAAAATATTTGAACTTTCGACAGGGTTTGCCGCCCGTTTCGGTTTTTTGTACGAAAAATCGGATGGAAATTTCAGATTGATGGGCGCGCCGCTACCCAGTTCCAATCCTCGATTATAGGTATATTTTATGCCATCGCGATCATGTTCCACAAACAGCGTATATCCGGACAATGCCTTTGTCTTGGGATGCAGAACGATCGAACCTTTGGCAGTCAAACCCATTGTCTGCTCGCCCTGGGAGGATGGAACTGGTTGATCTCCGGCATAGGTGATCGAAACACGTGCGCCATCAATCGGCCCGTCATCCTGCTCATTTTGAATAACCACATGTACGTCGTGGGTTTTGGGAAACATGGCGGCGACCAGGTTTACCGAAGCAGGAACCAAGTCAGCGATCATCGCGACTATTGCCGCTACAACAGCCGCTAGAACAGCCGCCCCAAATTTTCGGAAAGAGGATTTCTTGCCGTTTCCGGTATCTTCCACTTCGGTATCTTCAGCCATCTTCAGCCTCCGGACCAATGTCGCAACCCGGCATTGAACCTAAAGGATCAAATGTAAAATTACCAGACAGAGATGGCTTAAACCGATTTGGCTAGCTTCATCCGCGGACGGCGGCGCATTACCGCGCCGGTCATGAAAAATCCGAAGATCAGCATGCCCCACGTCTCTGGTTCAGGAATTGTTCCCGCAAGATTAAATTGGCGATTCAAATCCGCATATAGTGCTTCGTGGATGGGGGCAGTTGGATGCACGCCATCAAAAGAGAATATGCCGACGCAACCATTATCAATGGCCGCCTGCCCCGCCTGTTGGCAGTTAAATCCCAATTCCTGTTGCGGCAACCCAAGCGAACCGGGATCAACCAATATCTGCTGAAAGAAATTGAGATAGCTGAAATGGAACAGACTGGAATCATCCGACAGGTTCAACAGCGACAATTCCTCGGTCAAATAGGCTTCTGCGGTAAAACTCAGCGGATCATCCAGAACGGGAAAACCGGTCACCAGGAAATTGCGTGCGCCGATGTCATTTAGCGTTTGCACGCCCGCGGCATAATTTTGCGCAGCCTGACGAATGAACATATCCTCAACAACCGGGTCATCCGGCGCGTTAAAAATGTCATTCCCACCAAAGTTCAGGACATAGAGGCCATTTGTATCGACGGAATTTTGGGGCAGTGCAAGATAACCGGAATATAACCCAAGTTGCTCATTCAGGTCCGGAACGGCGGAGGTCGTGGTTGCCCGCGCACCGCCAAAGGCGAAATTCGTACCACCCTGCAACGATGCCACCGTCGGTGCACCAAACAGGTCAATGCTAAGAAGATCAGTATAATCATAGCCGTTGGTAAAACGCCCATTAAAAAAGCCATCCGCTGCATCAGGAATTGTTCCGCCAGAGAGGGTAAAGATATTGCCTGCATCAACCAGACTGTCTCCAAATACCGTAATTGAGGTATATTGCGGTGTATCGCGATCGGCCAGCGCCGGTGTCGATATTGAGAGAAGCGTTCCAGCCATGATTGCTGCAGAAATTATATTACGCATTCATATTTCCCCTCAATATCTGAATTGCATTAACCATAAGCTGCACCCATTTGGCCGGAAATGCAACTGTCGGCACCTTATCTCTGGTATTGGCGCATGATGCTCGCTATCGAACGCCAACTGTCTGACGGAGTAAGAAAATGGGTTTCAAATGCGGGATCGTTGGCCTTCCCAACGTCGGTAAATCAACGCTTTTCAACGCGCTGACCGAGACACAGGCTGCACAGGCCGCAAATTATCCATTTTGCACGATCGAACCCAATGTAGGTCAGGTCGCTGTCCCCGATCCACGTCTGGACCAGATTGCAAAGATTGCCGGAAGCGCGAAAATAATCGAAACACAGCTCGCATTTGTCGACATTGCGGGCCTGGTGAAAGGTGCATCACAGGGCGAAGGGTTGGGCAATCAGTTCCTCGGCAATATCCGCGAAGTTGATGCCGTGGTACATGTGCTGCGTTGCTTTGAGGATGACGACATCCAGCATGTTTCCAACAAAGTGGACCCAATTTCGGATGCCGAAGTTGTAGAAACCGAGTTGTTGCTCTCCGATCTGGAAAGCTTGGAGAAACGCGTCCCCGCCTTTGAGAAGAAGGCCACGAGCGGAGACAAAGAAGCCAAAATCGCTGCTAGTGTGTTGGGTCAAACTCTGGAATTGCTCCGCGACGGCATGCCGGCAAGACTAACCGAACCGAAGGATGATGAAGAGCAAAGGGTATTTGAACAATCACAGCTGCTAACCGCCAAACCCGTGCTTTATGTTTGCAATGTCGACGAGGGTGATGCTGCCAACGGCAATGATCTGAGCGCTGCGGTCTTTGAGAAAGCCAAGGCAGAAGGTGCCGAAGCAGTGATTGTGTCTGCCGCTATAGAATCAGAACTGGTCGGGATGGAAGCCGAAGATCGCACGGAATATCTTCAGGAACTGGGTTTGGAAGAATCGGGACTCGCCCGCGTCATTCGCGCCGGATATCAATTACTCAATCTGCAAACATTTTTCACCGCCGGACCAAAAGAGGCCCGCGCATGGACTGTCCACAAAGGTGCAAAGGCGCCTCAAGCAGCCGGGGAAATCCATACCGATTTTGAACGCGGGTTCATTCGCGCAGAAACCATTTCTTTTGAAGATTTCGTTTCTCTTGGCGGTGAGGCGCCAGCTCGCGACGCCGGAAAACTGCGTCAAGAAGGGAAAGACTATATTGCTCAAGATGGCGATATCATGAACTTCAAATTTAATGTCTAAACCTGTGGCCATAATCGACTAGTCTGCTTTTCGAACAAAGGAGAAAAAACGATGATTCGGCATGGTCTGCAAACGCTGTTTTTTCTCATATTGCTGGCCGGTTGTGCGCACGCACAGCCGGGGGAAACGGTTCAGCCCAACGGCGCCGAAATCCGCGAGCCGGTTACCATTCTTGTTTCCGTAGACGGTTTTCGGCCGGATTATCTGAATCGCGGAATGACACCAAATTTGAGCCGTTTGGCAAAAAATGGTGCTTTTGGACCGATGCGCCCAGCTTTTCCGACCAAGACGTTTCCCAATCACTGGACATTGGTCACGGGAAAGCGCCCTGACAATCATGGTATTGTTGGCAATAAAATGGAAGATACCGCGCGCCCCGATGAGGTGTTTCGCATGTCGTCAACGGACCCTTTCTGGTGGGATCAAGCAGAGCCAATCTGGATCACCGCAGAAGAACAAGGCATTCGAAGCGCAACCATGTTCTGGCCTGGATCAGAAGTAGAATTTGACGGAAAAAGACCAAGCGATTGGTGGCCGTTCGACCAAAAATTATCAAACGACCGGCGTGTGCGCGCTGTCATTGACTGGATGCGACGTCCGGTAGAAATCCGACCCAAGCTGATTACATTATATTTCGACACAGTTGATACTGCGGGTCATTTTTATGGCCCGGGTGACGGTCCCAAGTTAAATGCCGCTATCGCAGAAGTCGACGAGCGGATCGGTGATCTAATGCGCGCTTTGAATGCGCTGGATCAACCGGCCAATTTTGTTGTGGTTTCTGATCACGGCATGACCGAGTTATCGCCAATGCGCGTTATCTATCTCGACCGGATTTTGGCGCGCGATCAATACAGATTGATCACCGATGGAAGTTACGCGGGTATACAGCCGTTGGACGATAATATTGATGCCGTTCGCGCCGCCTTTGTTCGGCCGCATGAACAGATGGAATGCTGGGACCGCGAAGATATTCCCGATCACTTTCAATTCGGAAAAAACCCCAGAGTGCCGTCAGTTTTCTGCCTGCCAGAAATGGGGTGGGTCGTATATCAGGATGTACCGGAATGGTTGACCGGGGTTCACGGCGGACATGGCTATGATCACCGTCATCCGGATATGACTGCTTTTTTCCTGGCGTCCGGTCCAAAGATCAAAAAAGCCGGACAATTACCTATATTCGACAATGTGCACATTTATTCACTCTTGGCAAAGCTGGCAGGTGTAGAGGAAAATGAGAGCGATGGTAACGGCAGCCCGTTTCATATGCTATTTGCCACGCAAAAATGAGGATATCAGCCACATATGCTTTACTATGAAGATATAGAAATCGGCAAGATTCTGAAATTCGGAGAGTATAAAGTTACCCGCGAAGAGGCGCTCGATTTTTCCCAAAAATTCGACCCACAACCTTTCCATCTGGACGATGAAGCTGCGTGCAAAACCCATTTTGGGCGCTTGTCGTGCAGCGGATGGCATACCGCCTCCATGACCATGCGGATGATGGTCGACAATATGAACAAAAATAAGCAAGCTGGCTTAGGCTCTCCGGGAGTCGATAATCTCCAGTGGCTGAAACCGGTATATCCCGGCGACACGCTCCATTGTGAGAGCGAAACACTGAAAAAACGGGTATCCAGAAAACGTCCCTATATGGGCATATTGAAAGGCCGGATCACGGTCCGTAATCAGGATGATGAGCCTGTCATGACGATGGAAAGCACGGGCCTAATCGAAGTTCGCGGCGACGCGTAGTGGGATTGTTGCCTAGGGTCAGGACCCTAAGCACCGCACGCATAATTACCATTATACTCGTTCGTACCACCATTATATTTGGTGATCGATAGCTTTGCGGGCCAAAAATAGGTCGCCTCCGAATTGCTAGAGGGCTGGCCGCCGGACCGATTAACCCTTAGCTCAATATTATCAGCCTTAAAAAATCCACCTTTTTCAAGCTGGGCTATCCCAAAGCCGTCATGTTTCAGCACAATGATCCGACCGCCCAATTTTATCGCTGCCCTGCCACTTATCTCGGCGCTATCTTCGGCCGTCGCAACAAATAGAGGGTCAGTATTCCCGGTGGCAACAAAGCTGCACCCCATTCCCGCTCCAATCGGGCCGCTGAATTCCTCGTAACGCATCGGTTGTAGCAATGGGCGCACAACACCGTCACCGATATCGCCGCCCGGTTCCGCCGGCATCACCATGGGAGATGACAGAATTTTCACTTCGTCTTTTGCCGACTTTAGCGGCTCGTCGGGAGCGGCAGAAAATTCATTGCCGCTAGTGGGTGTACAGGCGCATACTGCAAAAACCGCAACGAAAATGGCTATTCGCATCATTTTCTCCCGAACAGTTTCTCAATATCACCATGAGCGAGTTTCACCCATGTAGGGCGCCCATGATTGCACTGACCTGAATGCGGGGTCACTTCCAT
>CALKXX010000181.1 GCA_938003725.1 uncultured Sphingomonadaceae bacterium
GGCATGATGCAGGCGGCGGAGCCTTCGCAGCAGGAGCGCGACGCGATTGAGAGCCAGATTACCGAGCAAGGCCCGGTCGAGGACGCCTTGCGCGCCACGACATCGGTTTTGTCCGGGCTGTCGTCCTGCGCTGGCCTTGTGCTGGTGCCGAAACGCGAGCCTTTGCTTAAGCAATTTAGCTTTGTGAAACTGTCCGAAGGGCAGGGGTTGGCGATTCTGGTGTCTCAGGACGGTGCGGTCGAAAACCGGGTGCTCGATTTGCCGCCCGGAGTTTCAGAATCGGCGCTGGTCGAAGCAGGTAATTATCTCACCGCGCGCTATGGCGGAAAATCGCTGGCACAGGCGCTGGCGCAGCTGGATCGGGAGATTTCCGCCGGGGAACTCGCAATCGACAAGGCATCGCAGGAATTGGTTGCACAGGGTCTTGTCACATGGAGCCGCGATCCTGCTGACCGGCCGGTGCTGATCGTGCGCGGGCAGGCGAATCTACTGGAGGAAAGCAACCTCAACGACCTCGACCGGGTGCGGCAATTGCTGGACGAACTGGAGGGTAAGCAAGAGATTGCGAACCTGCTCGACAATGCCCGCGATGCAGAAGCGGCGAAAATATTTATCGGTGCGGAGAACAAATTATTCTCGCTTTCCGGCTCATCTGTGATAGCGGCGCCCTATAAAGATGGGGACGGCCAGGTGGTCGGCGTCGTGGGCGTTATTGGCCCCACACGCTTGAACTATGCGCGCGTCGTACCCATGGTTGATTTCACGGCGCAAAGCCTGTCCAGATTATTGAAATGAGTGACGAGAATATGAGCGATACGAAGCCTGAAGCTAATAACGAAAATACCGATGCCGCCGTGGAAGCGGAACTGGAAGGCGTGCCTGAAAGCATGAAGGAAGGTGGGGCCGGAGAAGACGGTGGCGAAATGCCCGCCGAGGAAAATTCGGACAACCGTATTGAAAATCTGGAGGCCCAGCTGGCGGAAGCACAGCAGGCGGTTCTCTATGCGCAGGCCGAAACCCAAAATGTCCGCCGCCGTCTGGAAAAAGACGCCCAAGACGCCCGGGCCTATGCCGCAACCGGATTTGCCCGTGATATGCTGAGTGTCATGGACAATATGCAGCGCGCGATGGAAGCCATTCCCGAAGAAGTGAAAAATGAAGAAAAGTGGGGCGGGTTGATCGGCGGCATCGAAGCCACGGCGCGTGAGCTGGAGACGGTGTTCGAGAAGAACGGTGTGAAACGTGTTGCTTCTATGGGATTGCCGCTCGACCCGAACCAGCACCAGGCAATGGTCGAAGTGCCGACTGCAGATGAAGAACCCGGTACGATTGTGCAGGAAATGCAGGCCGGTTATGTGATCAAGGACCGGCTGCTCAGGCCAGCTTTTGTGGGTGTGGCCAAGAAGCCTGAGTAAGGAACTCCTCTCCCAGAGGGAGAGGAAGCGAGACTTCGCAATTTATTGCGTAGTCGCAGCAGGTGAGGGGTTAAACTGGCTATGAACAAGCGCCTTACACCCGTCGCTCGCAATCTTAGACAAAACAAGACTGAAGCAGAGGCTTTGCTGTGGTCTCGCCTACGAAATCGTCAACTCGAAAGTGCCAAGTTCCGCTTCCAAGTTCCATTTGATGATTTTGTTGCTGATTTTGTTGGTCACTCGGCCAGGCTGGTTGTTGAACTGGATGGTAGTCAGCATGCTGACAATGAGCGGGACAAATGCAGGGACGCTGTGATGGAAAGCGCTGGTTATCGGGTGATGCGGTTCTGGAACACCGAATTGTTTGAGAATTTGGACGGTGTGCTGGAGGAAATTCGACAGGCTTTGCGTGCCAATTCGAGTTAATTAACCCCTCACCGAGTTTCGCTAGCCAGACGAGCTGGCAAGCTGCACTTGCCTCTCCCTTTGGGAGAGGATTAGTTTCGAGCTGGCTCTCTCCCCACCGCAATCCGCGCAAATACCCATCCGCCAATCCCGCCAGCCAGCATCTGTGACAGGAAGCCAAGCGCCGAACGCGCGCCGCTGATCGGGACGGTCTGGAACATCAGGTACATCGCGCCCAGCGCGGTTCCGATGGCTGCCACTCCTGCAATGGGATAGGCGATGCTTGAGAGTTTCGGCAGGAAGCGCTTCAGCAGTCCTGCAATCAGAAACCCGATCACCATCGCGGCGGCGATTATCACCAGATATAGCGTCATATTGGAGAGATCGAACATGGTCATGTTGAACCGGTCGTCAAAGCTGACCGATATGCCATGCGCGCCGATGACAAATTGCGAGTTCAATATGGTGGCGATGATATAAGCGGTAATCGCCGCCGCCACGAAACCTAAAATCCTGCGTAGTGCCCCGGACATATTCACCTCTCCTTGCCGGTTTAGCCTAGCCGCTTTGAATATTTGTTCAAGGGCTGGAATAGCTGGTCAGGATCGCGCTGGACAAAACAATCTTCCTGTCGGATAGATTACCGGTTCAACCGGGGGTCCGATATGCGCCATTTTAATCTCTTCCTTTCTGCTGCTGCGCTGACACTGCTTGCGGCCTGTTCCAATCAGGGCGCTTCATCCAGCGGCGACAAGACCAGCGTGGCTGTGGGGCGAGTGGATGCGGGGCCCGTCAACTACGATATTCAAACCGTTGCCGAGGGTCTGGATCACCCGTGGTCGCTGGCGTTCCTGCCCACAGGGGACATGCTCGTGACCGAGCGAACCGGAAAGTTAAAGCGCGTCGGCACCGATGGTACGGTCGAAACAATATATGATTTCAACAGCGGTGAAGCGTTTCCCAAAGTCCTCCATGGCACCGGCAAGCAGGCCGGATTGTTTGACGTCGTGCTACATCCGGCTTTTGAAGAAAACCGGCTGGTCTATATCAGTTACGCGGCGGAGCAGGATGACGGAAAAAACACGCTGCTTCTCATGCGGTTTAAATATGCCGGCGACGGCGACAAGGCACGATTGACCGATGGAGAGCAGATTTTCGCAGCGTCGCCCTCCCGGCCACAGGGCAATCATTATGGCGCGCGGATCATCTTCCTGCCTGATGATACGCTACTGATGCCGGTCGGCGATGCGTTTCATTTTCGAGAGGAAGCGCAAAAGCTGGACAATCATTTCGGCAAAATTGTGCGGCTGAACGATGATGGTTCGGTGCCCAAAGATAATCCTTTTGCCGGCAAGGATGGCGCGCTGCCGGAAATCTGGAGTTATGGGCATCGCAATCAACAAGGCATATTGCTGGCGGCGGATGGACGAGTGTTTGAGAATGAGCATGGCCCCGCCGGTGGTGATGAGATCAATGAGATTAAGCGCGGCAAAAATTATGGCTGGCCAACCGTATCTTATGGCCTCGACTATTCGGGCGGACGTATTTCTCCGTTTGAAGCGATGGATGGCACGGAACAGTCTCTGGTACATTTCACGCCTTCAATCGCGCCATCAGGCTTTGCGCAATATAGCGGAGAAGCCTTCCCAAACTGGCAGGGGGATTTGTTTCTGTCGGCGCTCGCACTCAAACATGTGCGTCACGTTGAAATGAACGCCGATGGCTCGTTGGGAAAACAGGCGGAACTCTTTGGTGAGCTGGGTGCGCGTTTTCGCGACGTACGAGCCGGTCCGGATGGCTATCTGTATCTGCTTACCGAAGATGAGGGCGGGCCGACCAGCAAGATTTTGCGGGTTGTGCCGAAAAAATAGACCGCGAATCGCAATGACTTGCCTGCGATCAGTTCAAAAGTCCTTGTATGCATATTATTAAGATATATCTTAATAATAGCTTAGATAGGAAAGGAACTCCCCCATGAGAGCGAAAATGACATTTGGACCTAAAGGAGCCAGGGGCGGTCGCCGCGGTAAAGGATGGAAAAACATGAACGGACAGAAATTTGCCAGAGCTTTTGCACAGGCGGCTTTTGAGGGGGCCGCGCGCCACAAGCGCCGCACAAGGATGTTCCGGCGCGGCGAATTGAAGCTGATCGCGCTTCACCTGATCGCGGAAGAACCGCGCCATGGCTATGACCTGATCAAACAGATCGAAGAGCTAACCGGTGGTCACTATGCACCCAGCCCGGGGATTGTTTATCCAGCACTCACCTTGATGACCGAAATGGACCTGATCGATGAGAAAGCCGATAAAGACG
>CALKXX010000182.1 GCA_938003725.1 uncultured Sphingomonadaceae bacterium
TGTAACTCCATTGCAGTGGGTTGAATTGAGCTTTTGGAAAACGGTGCCGCTGACCCGACTCGAACGGGCACTCCCGGTGGAAATGGCAGGCGTTCATTTCCCTCTTAGAGCAGCGAGTTCTTTCAAGGTTATCATACCGTCTTTGTTCGCGTCCACTCTGGCAAAAGCGTTGTCATAAGCACCGAACCGTTTGATCATCGGAGCCCTGCCAAGATCATCTGCCGCATTGGCATCAATCAGTTTCCGAAACTCCGCTTTGGTCAGTTTCTTATCCCTGTTGCCGTCTGCCTGTTTGAAATTGGTCTGGAATGCGGCACGATTGCTATTCTCATCCAGCGCGAGGGCGGGGGTTGCCAAGACCGCGGTTGAGAGTGAAATGAGGGTGAGGATACGCAAGGAAAATCTCCTATGATGCAATTGCTTTATGGCATTATTAGTGCCATATAAAATCCAATATTGCAATTTTAACAATCCCCCAAAAAGGGAATTAGGCGTATTATGTACACAATTCACGGTGCATTGGGTTCACCCTATTCGATGAAAATGCGGGCTCTGTTTCGATACCGCCGGATCACCCATGTCTGGAACCACGGCGGTCAGGTTCAGCAATTGGCGGCAGAAAAAGCGAGAGCTCCGGTCATTCCGGTGATCGAATATCCCGATGGCAGTTTTGCCAATGATTCTACGCCGGTTCTTTATGATTTGGAAGAACGCCATAAGGTGCGCGGCGTCGTGCCGCCCGATCCGGCGCAAGCCTTTATCGCGCATTTGCTGGAAGATTTTGGCGATGAGTGGCTGACCAAGGCGATGTTTGGCTATCGCTGGTTGGAAGAGGTGGATCAGATCCAGATGAGCCGTTGGCTTTCATTTGATGCGCTGAAAGGCGGCCGGGTAGAAACTAGTCAGGGCATGGCGGAACATTTTCGCGCGCGTCAGGTTGACCGGATGGGAATTGTCGGCTGCACAGGCGAGAATTTTCCGCTGATCGAGGCTTCGACGCGGGCGGTGTTGCAGGCGCTGGAAGATCATGTCGTGAACGAACACTATCTGTTCGGCTCACGGCCTTCGATGGCGGAACTGGGTATATATGGGCAATTATCCCAGCTTGGCGTGGACCCTACAGCGCAGGAAATGATGCGCGCCGATTACCCTTATGCCTTCCGCTGGCTGCTGCATATTGATGATATGTCCGGCATTGAGGGCGAATGGGACGCGCTGGATGCTCCATTCAAACCGGTGGTCGGCAAATTGCTCGCGCAAGTTGGTAAGGTTTATGCGCCCTTCCTGCTCGCCAATGCAGCGGCGATGGATGCGGGTGAAGAGACTTTTGGCTTTGAAGCGATGGGTCACCCTTATTCGCAGGGCACGTTCAAATATCAGATCAAATGCCTGAGCGAGTTACGGCATCGCTATAGCAAGCTGGACGCCGAAGCGCGGGCGAAGGTTGATCCGTTGCTTGATGAAAACAAATGTCTGGAGTTCCTCCTATGATCGAGCGGCTTTTCCCGAAGCAATTCGATAATCATTTTCCAGGGCAGAAGATTGCGCTGTGGGTCTTTTATGCCCTGACCGCGATCACTTTGTGGCGCAGTCAGCATCACATATTTGCAGCCGATGGCGGTGCGCAGAGCATCGCCACCATCCCGCTTGATACTTACACGCAGGGCGGTGCGGACACCGTGGTCACTATATTCGCGCTCTGGGGACTGGCGCAGCTTGGTATGGCGCTCATCATGCTGCTTGCCTGTATCCGTTACAAGGCGATGATCCCGCTGCTCTGGCTGCTCATAGCATTTGAATATATCGGGCGATTGGGTATCGGCCTGATCAAGCCGATTGAGACGGTGGGCACTGCGCCGGGGGCGATAGGCAATATGGTCCTTCCAATTGTCGCGCTGCTGATGCTGATCCTGTCATTGATTCCGCGCAAAAAAGCAGGTGCAGATTAAAGCGCACCCGGTTTGGTCTTGATATTCAACTGACCGGCAAGCCCCGCCGTCCGGTGTACCGAAATTGCCTGATATTCCGGCGACATGATCATTGACTTCATCGCTTCCAGCGAAGGATATTCGGCCAGCGCGACCATATCCCAATTTTCTTCCACTTCGCCGAGCATCAAGCCGGTTACTGGGCCGCTATAACGCGGCTTAGCATCAACCGCCGCGAGACGTTCGACCACAGCTGCACCATATAACGCATAGGCCTCCGCTCCGCTGAGGTCCGTTTCGCGGCCGTCGGAATACTCTGCCTTGTCCTTGAACTTTAGCAGGTTGACCATGACGAACGCGCCATCTTCTTCTCCGCCGAAGAACTCCTGCATGCGTTCTGGAGAAGGATTGACTTGGTTTACGACTTTCATGGGGTTGTTCCTATGTCTTCATAAAATTGATGATGGCTTCGGACAGCTGTGCCGGCTGATCTTCCTGCAGGAAATGTCCGCCATCTTTGATGGTGACGTGATCGATGCCTTTCGCACCCGGGATGCGGTCCTGAAATTGGGTTTCGCCGCCTTTCGTCACAGGATCGTTATCGCTAAAGGCAGTGAGCACTGGCTTATCAAATTTCTCCAAAACCCCCCACGCTTCGTCATTCGCATCTCGGTCGGGTTTGTGATGCGGCATGAACGGAACACACGAAGGGAATTTGCGCGCGCCGGCCATATAGGTCTTGTCCGGGTGCGGTGCTGTATAACCGTCGAGGATCGCCTGATCTTCTATACCTGACAATATGTTGAACACTTCGCCAACTGAGAATTCAGGACTCTCGGCCGCATATTTGACCCAGAACAAAAACGCTCCCGGTGAACCGCTGGCAAATTGTTCCTGTACCATCGCAGCATTAGGTACTGGAATGGTTGGATAGAGATTGCCCATCATTTCGGACATTTCTGG
Source organism: uncultured Sphingomonadaceae bacterium (assembly GCA_938003725.1). GTDB lineage: Bacteria > Pseudomonadota > Alphaproteobacteria > Sphingomonadales > Sphingomonadaceae > Parasphingorhabdus. Next base: position 2,892 of record CALKXX010000182.1, read on the forward strand.
CGTTATCATTTTGGACGACGGCAATCCGGTGTTGGCGATCACCAGCCGTGCAAAGCGGTCCACATTGTCAGCCACCACGCGCAGCCCGATGAGCCCGCCCCAATCCTGACACATCAGGGTCACGTCGGAAATATCCATCGCCCGGAACCACTGATTCATCCAGTCGACATGGCCTTGATAGGTATAATCATCAATATGCGCCGGCTTATCCGATTTGCCAAAACCGATCAGGTCAGGCGCGATGACGCGGAAGCCTGCGTCGACGAGAATCGGGATCATTTTTCGATAGAGATAAGACCATGAGGGCTGTCCGTGCATGCACAGGATGATCTGGCCATCGCGCGGCCCTTCGTCGAGATGGTGCATGCGGAGTACCGTGCCATCGGTAGCGGTAATCTGGGAATAATGTGGTTCAAAATCATAGCCGGAGAGATTTTCAAAACGGCTGTCGGGGGTGCGTAGGATATCCATATTCAGGCTTCCTTGTTCCAGTTGCGCTGTGCGTAGAGGATCAAAGCGATCAAGACCGCCTCAATGACCATTGGTGGGATACTCTCCAGCGTGGCGCCATCCAGTATCAACGTCAATGTACGACCGACAAACGCAGCCGCCAAAAGAAGCAGCGTAGGCCAAAGATAGGCGGCATTCTGTTTGATCGCGGAATAAAGAGCGATCCCGCCGCCGACAATGAAATAACCTGCCATATCGGCCCGAACGGTGGCTTTCCCGTTCAGATTCAAATCAATCAATCCGACATCGGCCGCAGAGCCGGTGGTGTTGAACCAGAAACCGAGAGCCAGCACGACGAACAGCAGCCCCGCCGCTCCGATCAATATTCTTGTTACAAGGACCATGTTCATTCTCCCATGTTATTTTGGCATGAAAAATGCCACTTTATTAGAGTCAATGCAATTCAACCCTCCGGTGCGGGACGCTCATTGTCCACCAACCGGAAACCGATATGATTTGTGCCCAGCCCACGTTCCTGAAACTGGCGAGCAGACGGCCGATAGCGCGCGCAATAATTGGCGGCGCATAGAAATGACCCACCTTTTATTACCTTCACCCCCTCGCTCGCATCGGCGCGCGCACCGTCAGCAGAAGTCCATTCCCAGACATTGCCGAGCATGTCGTAGAGACCATATCCATTAGGTTTGAAACATCCCACCGGCGCGCGGGTTTCAAAGCCATCTTCACCTAGATCCCTGGCCGGAAACGCACCCTGATAATAGTTGGCCTGTAGTGTGCCATCGGCATCTTTGGGTTCTGGCAACACTATCTCGCCGCCTCGCGCCGCATATTCCCATTGCTCTTCGGTGGGCAATTCCTTGCCCGCCCATTTGGCATAGGCCAGCGCATCATCATAAGCGATTTGGACCACGGGCACGCGGTCCTTACCAGCGATAGTTTCATCTGGTCCAGAAGGATTGCGCCATTGTGCTCCCACTTCCCAGCGCCACCAACGGCGGTCTGTTTCACTAGGCACATTAAACACCGCGGACCCCGGCACCAGCATTTCCGGCGGCGCGCCTTCAATCTTTGGCGGGTCTTGTTCAGCCAACGTTTTGTAACCAGTTTCCTTGACGAAGGTAGCGAACTCGGCGTTGGTCACCTCATGACTGTCAACCCAGAAACCCTCGACTGTGATTTCGCGCGGCGGGCCTTCTTCCGGGTAACGCGGGTCTTCTCCCATGGTAAAACTGCCGCCTGGGACCCAGACCATCTCATTTTTCGCTAACCCCTCGCACTGGCTGACTTGAGCAGTTTCAGGGGGTTTTGTATCTTCCGTCCGGCCGCAAGCCGCACAAAACAGTATCGATACCAGCACAATTCCGCGGCGCATCAATCGTCGATCTGTGCGACGACATCGCGGACCATTTGCGACATGGTGGCGATAACCTGCTTGTTGCTCATCCCTTCGTCCTGCCGAAACAACCGCCAGCTATCAAAACTGGTCGCCAGCAATATCGCGCGGCTACGCTGTTTGTCTTTTTGTACCGATTTCGGGAGGATCGCACCTAGCGCATCCTTCTCATATTTTAGCAGACGTTTATAATTGGACATCAGCAATTCAGAGCGAAACCGGGCCAGGCTGGTCATAATTCTATGCGGATATATTGCCTCATTCACTTTCGCCCGGCGCTCGACCAGTTCGATCAATTGTTCCCGCCAATCGCTTGATTCATAGGGCTTGGATAGAACGGGCCCCCACTGGGTATTCAATGTTTTGTCGATTTCCGCGTAGAGCGAATCCATATCGTCAAAATGCCGGAATACCGAGCGTAGCCCCACACCCGCACGTTCCGCCACTCGCGCGGCACTGGGCGAAGGATCGCCGGATTCAATCAACTCCATGAAAGCGGTAACAATCTTGGCACGGCTGGCCTGACTACGCTGACGGCGACCGTCGGGATGTAACTTGCCCTTGACGGTGTCTGTCCTTGTCGCTGCTGTCAGTTTCGCCATATTTTCCCTGTCTGAAGTTCTAGAAATACTATGGCAGTCCTCATGCCGAAACTCTAGCCCTTATCCACGCGCCTGCGGATTTCGGCAGCGATCAGCCAAAGACGGTCCTGTCCCCAAACCGCCAAATCCGGTTCGCCATCACCGCCGCCAAGCCGATAACTGGGCACGCCCCATAGACCAAAGCCATCGACCATCTCGTCCTGATGCTGTTCGACCATGGCTTTCCAGTCGTTGCTTCCAAAATGTTTGACCGCCTCGCTCCAATCCAGACCCGCTGCCTC
>CALKXX010000183.1 GCA_938003725.1 uncultured Sphingomonadaceae bacterium
ATGGCAATCAACCGATTAGAATTACCGTGGCAGTTTACTAATTGGCATGGAGGAGGAGATGTAAATGACGCGACTGGATCGCATAAACGGATCGATTTAGTGAGTTTAGTAAACTGTCACCGGAATCCACCGGAATCGAAAGTGACGAAGCTTGCCACAGTAAATCCAATTGAGGGCAATATGTATGGGGAAGGCTACAAAAGCATTGAAGAGACTCGGATCGGTGCCTTGCAATATGACCAAAAGGCTTTGGCTATTGAACTACAATAGGTGATTGATATGGGCCCAATTGATCAGGACGTTGAGACCCAAAGGGTGGAAGCATGAACTGTTCCCAAACATTGCCTTTGGCAGGGATGTTTTTCCTACTGATGTCTTGTGGCGATCTTGATGGAAAGCCGCTCGACAGCTTTCAGGAGGGTGACGTCCGCGCCAAAGCCGGCGATATCGAGTTAACAGAAGCGAATGACAAAAAAGCTGGATCTGAGCTCTATATCAAGACGTATATCCACCCACGATTAAGAAAGATGATGCGCAACTATGATGGGGCGATCGAGGAAAGATACTCTGTTCGGTTTGCGAGTGAGCTAAGAAAGTCGATTAAAGAAGAAAAACAGGGCTTTAAAATCTATGGCGGCTCTAGCCCAAAAAAAAACAACGGCATCAATTTGATCGTTACACAACATATTGGCCTGAACAAGGATGATGCACCTTACAAACTTACCGTGACCGTAAGGCAGGGCAGTTACTATTGGGAAAAAAGTCTCGAACGGATCGAGCCTGAAAAATATAACCGAACAAATCACGACTATCTGGAAGGCGAAGAAGGCCCAATCGTTAATGATGAACAAAAAAGAACGATCAATATACTGAGCGGTATCGCACTTGATCAAATTGAGCTGCGTAACGAATTGACGAAAATGTTGTTGGTGAAGAGGCAGATAAATGAGTAAATTAGGCAATTTGGATAGGTCAATTTTGATAGCGCAGGATCAAAGCTTTTCAAAATGGCCTGAAAATAATCTAACGGTCAGCTTTTACGAGCAGACTGGCGACCTCGATCAATTTTATGCCGGACGCAAGATACGGTTAAGACCTGGAAGCACAACAAATATTGCTTACGATACCCCGGGTACGTTTTCAGCTTTTAAAATTACGGTGACAGTTTACTAAATGTGCTGATCTTACCGGCGCCACGCCTGCGACCTTCACCCATGACCACAATGGCAATCAACCGATTAGAATTACCGTGGCAGTTTACTAATTGGCATGGAGGAGGAGATGTAAATGACGCGACTGGATCGCATAAACGGATCGATTTAGTGAGTTTAGTAAACTGTCAACGGAATCCAGTAAACTGTCACCGGAATCCTAGCTATCGCAAAAAATCGAATAGGATATCGGTTCTTTTTTTAATATCCCGCCAATCGATAAGATAATGCCGTCTTGCTCGTCTTTTTGATATTCTGGTGCTGGAGGGTATGGTTCAATACTTGTTGGGTTGTTCAGACCTTTGCATCTGACGCCGCCTGTAGGCAGATTTGGCTTGCACAAAAAAGAGCTCCCTTACCATAGTCGATGTGATCAACTGTTGAGCATTTTGGAAATTCGGGAAACTTTCCAGTTTCCGAACATACCGGGCCTTTTTCCGTTGACCAGACCTCGCAATAGGGATGACGAAGTGCCGCTAAGTTGGAACCGTTAAAAGGCCGGTCGGAATTTAGTTTTGTGCACCGGCGTTTACCGTCGACCGTTTCAAACTCTTCGCAAAATAGATGCAACAATTGGACGTCGCCCAGATCCCGACGATGGTCTTCAATCAAGTAGTGCCCGTCGAGGTCGCCAACACAAAATGGCCGTGTCGGCTTCGATGGATGCATATCATCGATAGAGCAGAATATATCCGTGCCATCCGGCCCGGTGCGCGAGCACATTTTTTGCCAGTTGGTCCATAGCTGGCATTTGGGGTTTTCCGTGTCAAACGCCGCTAGCCGCGCATCCGCCGCCGCCTGATCCTTAAAATATATATTGTCTTTGCTGTCGTGGCCAGCTTGACCAGCGGTCACGCAAGATACCGCGAGCAAGGATGTCGCTAACAAAGTGAAAATGATTCGCGTTAAATAGTGGCCCATCTGCCATCCTCCGATGGATCAAATGCTAACCACTATTTCCTATCGCGCAACGTAACAATCGCGGATTGGCCGAAACTGTAAACTTTGAAACGCGGTGGACGCTGGACGACAATAATCGGAAAGTTCGGCGACTATGCCCCTTCCAACATCTCTTCCTTCAATCGCAGTTTTTCTTTTTTCAGGGATTGGATCGTCATCGTATCGGGGTTGGGGCGCGCTTCTTCTTTGGCGATTTTTTGGTCCAGAGCTTCGTGCTTGCCGCGCAGGGCGTCGATATGATTTTGATCCATGAATAACTCCTCAGGTTGAAAATATGCTGGAATTGAAATTGGGTGCGAACGCCCTTTCTTTGTTTGGCATAGCGAATGTCTATCCGGTACCTATGCAGATCATGTTTACCCAAGCCTTATATGGTGGACTTGGTTTCGGTCACGACTATGAATAGGGTTAAGATTACAAATTTGCGGCGGCTTGGCAAGGTTTGATTGGGGGCAATTGGGTTCAAAATGGCGATGAGCGATGAAGAGTTGCGCGCACGGCTTGAAGTGTTGCGGATTGAGCACCGGGATCTGGATGCGGCAATTGGGGCCTTGATGGAATCGGGTACGCAGGATCAACTGCGCATTGCCCGGCTTAAAAAACGAAAATTACAATTGCGCGACCGGATTATCCAAATTGAAAATGCGTTAATCCCCGACATTATCGCATAGAAACCGCGCGATTTCAGCGGCCTGTGTGATGTTAACCAATCGCGCGCGCGAATTAATCCACAGCCTATCCACGTATCAGTATGAAACAACCCGCCGATTAACCGTCTCCGGTGACATATTTGCCCTGTCAAAATGCTACTGAAACTTGCTAAGGGCATCCAATGGCTGAAAGCGAAGCATTGATGACGCCCAAACTTCTGGACGCGCTATATACCGAGGCAATGGTGCTCGCGGATGAAGCGCGCAGCTATTTTGAATCCGGGCGCTTTCATGATGAAGTGATGGACGGCGACAGCAATCTGTCGGTCGCCTTCTCTTGCGAATCCCTGAAAGTCACGACGCGGCTGATGCATTGTATTGCGTGGCTGCTCAATCAAAAGGCTTTGCACAGCGGCGAGTTGTCGGAAGGTGAGGCGTGGAATCACGACCGTCAGCTTGGCTATGCGGCGGCAAGTGATCAGCCAATGGTAGAACGCTTTCCCGAGGAAGCCCGACATGTGGTGATGGCCAGCGAGGAATTGTTTCAGCGCCTGCAACGCCTGTCTGCTAGATTGGAACGCCGCGACGAAGACGAGCGCCCGGTCCACGGAATGCTACAGCGGATACAAAATAGCTTCTGAATCTTGGTTCAGGCCGCGCGTGCCAACCGCCGACCTCGCACAATCAATCCCAAAGCGATCAGCATTTGCAGGACGCCGTATAGAAGCAGGGTGAAGAGCACCATATCGCCAATCGCGTCGGGTTGTCCGACAATGGCGGGAAAGAGTGACGCCTTTAACATGAAGCCCAGATTCACGTTGCGCACCACCACTTCCATATTGATCGCGGTGCTGTCGGGGCGAGAGAGGCGCAGCGCTTTACAGACCAGCCAGCTTGCCAGCGCCATTGTCAGGATCAATCCGGCCACCAATGCGATATTCTCCCCGCCAAAGGCGTCGAGATCCAATCGCCCGCTGGACAACGCGCCGGTGATGATGAGCGCTATGCCGAACAAGGACGCGCGGACCACCCATTTGCTAAAGTCGGCGGCGGTGCCGGGAAAGAACCGCAAATAGAGCATACCCACCAACAGCGGCAAGAGCAGCGTCAGCGCGATCTCCGTCATGATCTGCGCGCGCGGCATGGTAAAGTCGTCGGGCATATATTGCGTGATCAGGAACTCCAGGATCAGCGGCGTGGTGAACAGGCAGGCCAGCGTGGTCAGCGCGGTGATGGTGATCGACAGCGGCACATTGCCGCGCGCAAAAAAGGTGAAGATGTTCGACGTCGTCCCGCCCGGTATCGCCGCGATCAACGCGATCCCCACCGCGACGCCGCCTGCAATTCCGAAGGCGGAGATAAACGCCAATGCGACCAGCGGCACCAAAATGAGCTGGATCACCGAACCGCTCGCCACGGCTTTGGGTTCCACCAGCACCTCGCGAAAATCCCGCGGCGTCAGCGTCGCGCCCATGCCCAGCATCGCGGTCACCAACTGAAACACCGCGAACCAATATTCGTTGGCCAGATAAAATTCGCCCATAGGTCCCCGTCTACTCCGCCGCGTTTAGCTGTCCGGGGGTGTTAGGCGATTTTGGGAATTGGGCAAGGGGCCATAGGTAAAGCGCCGGGCGGCCAGCGCCACCTCTGCCGTAATACCTTCGCCGGTTTTAATGTTGATGGTGCGCTCTCCGCCTTCATACATCTGGCGCTTGCGGGCGTGCAGGCGCTCGCGCATCAGGTCGAGCTTGGCATCAATCTTTGCGCGAATTTCGCCCGGCGCCTCCGATATTTTTGCGCCGTCCCGGTCAAAGCGGATGCCGTTGTCCCACTCCTCGTGGGTGATGACCTTATCGGCGGTGCGGTTGCCAATGCGCTGACCATCGGCGCCCATATCGCCATGTTTGATGAGCAGCGCCAGCATCGAACTGTCGGGAGAGATGCGGCGCTCCACCTCTACGCCCTTGCGGATAATCACCGTCTCCTTGCCCACCACCGCGCGTTCATGGGCGACGGCGATCAACCCGCGCCGCGCATCGGCCAGCGCCGCATCCCACGCCTTGCGAAAGGCCGCGTCCTTCTTGCGCAGGCGATAGCCAGAGACGGTCGACATCCCAATCACCCGCGCAGCATCCTTGACGCATCCTGTTTGTCTGAGCGTCGCCAGAAAGGTTACCTTGCGAACATCAGTCCATCCATCGTGTCTCGGTTTCCGTGCCTTCGGAGTGTTCATCGCGTCCAGCCTTCGTGGGCGCAGGCGACCATAGCTGCGGGGCAGCTATGCAAAGCCGAGCCGTTGTAGGATGGGATCAGGGGGTTTTTGGGTTTCTTTTTCTTCGTCACGAACCGGGCGTATCAGAGGTGGGGGCTTGTAGGAAAGAGCCTTATTCCTCCATTTTCAGTTCTAACACCCTGTCATCGGCTTCCTTGTTTAGAATAGAAAGTCTGTTGAATGATTTTTCATTGTAGACTTGAATTCGGTCAGTAAGATCAACCAGTTGCCTTTTATAGGTGTCAGCACTCATTCTACGAGCCAAGCTTTTACGATTCAGATTTGCTACGTAGGCACACGACATTGCGCCCGACATTGCAGCACTAATTCCGGCACCGGCATCGCCTCTAACCGCCGGCCATCCGCCGTCAAATAATTCAAATGCAAAATCCGCAAGCTTCAGACATTCGTCTGCAATTTCAAATATCGTTTCGTTTGTTTCTTCTAATTTGTCGTTCGCTAGCCGCGCAAATTTGCGGGCTTCTATTCGATCACCAGCATTTTCTCTTGCTTTACGATAATCGACTACTTTTTGAAATTCGTCAGAATCTCTCTGAAACAGCATTTTCAAGTTTGCTTGGATTTGATCGGCGCTGTCTCTCAAAAAGTCGACCTGTGACTTGGAAAGCGATACTGATTTTGTCGACGATATTTTGCAAACTGTCGAGATCATGCTGCAGGACAATAATCCTTGCAATGCGGCTGCACTACCCGAGCCGGGCGTCGGATTACCAGCGCCGAATTCGGACAATAACTGGTTGGCAGGAATATCAAGAAGCTCTTTGCCTGACATTTATGTTGCGACCATATCCCATATAGTTCTCTGTTTTGGTAAAAGAATTTTATCATCTTTATTCAACCAGCGAGCATTTGGTCTTAGCTTTCCATCATTTGTATAAATTTCTATCAAATTATAGTCCCGAGCTAGAGCCACTCCTTTTTCGAATTGGCGTTTTGTTGTAGTAGCATCATTTAGTTCACGACTAAATAGGTCAGACCAATTAATTCCTTCCCCTCCTCCTCTGTCTTTAAGTGTTCTTGGAAGATCATCTAACATAGCAATACTAGATCTTTCGGCATCTATTGGAGTAAATTCAAAAAGCCCAAGCTGGTTTTCATCAACATCCTGATCAAATCCAAGCATTTCGAATCCGGCTTTGCCATAAAACTGAGTTTTGTTAGAGAATTTGTAGTGAACTTCCATCATGGCATCTCTTGCACGCCATTGTTTTGCAAAGTGAAGCAACCAGATGTCCCTGTTGGACGGTCTTGTTTTCAGAAAAAAGCAAGTGTTAAACGGTGCATTGATATATTTAGTAATGTATTCTCTCACCCATTTCTGCCCTCCATATCTTCGCGCCCATTTTTCTTTTGATAGCAACAGTTCTTGGAGTTCAACTTCCGAGATGCCGAGCGATGAAACTTTTTTCAAAAATGAGGTGTTTTGGCTAGCTAAGTCCACCAACCAACTTACGGACATCGTCAATATGACTTCCGGTGAATGCAGACGGTCAAAAATTGATTTGATGTGGTCCAAATCTACTTGGCCAAAACCGGTTTGATCAAGTAAGAAA
>CALKXX010000184.1 GCA_938003725.1 uncultured Sphingomonadaceae bacterium
AAACTGCAAATATGATCCGGAACGGCACTGCCCAAGGCTTTGCAGAACAGACTGCGGCGACCCAAGCTTTGCGCGGTAGAATGGGTGATATTGATCAGTACAATATCAAAGGCACGACCAACGTGAATTTCGACACGGGCAAGGCAGTTTTATCGCCTCAGGGTAAGGCGGATTTATGCGCCACCGCTTCGGCTGCTGAAGGAATGAAAAACTCTCTTTTGCTGGTGGTCGGATATACCGATTCCACCGGAAGTCAGGAATTTAACCAGCGGCTAAGCGAAAAACGAGCCGGCCGCGTCGTCAACTATATCCAGCAAGCCTGCGGCTGGAAACCGTATCGTATGCTTACCCCGACCGGCATGGCCAAAGCGGATCCATTGGCCAGCAATGATACTGCCGAAGGCAAGGCGCAAAACCGCCGCGTTGCTGTGAACATCATGGTCAGCAAAGGACTTGATGGCCTGTAAGATGTGCGGAGTGGACCTTGGTCCACTCCGCAATTCTCGCTGAGGGATCACTAAACCTGTGCTGAGAATTTTTTGCGATTGATAGGAGTGGCTTAGGCCATAACTAGATGGACCTAAGGCTCCCCAAATAGTCCCTCACCTCCGCTAGACCTTTCAAATCTGCGTATTTCTGTTCCAGGTCAAACAGATTTGCCGCCTGCACCTTCGGATCGCGATCGCCGCAAGCTTCCGGAACGATGATCGGGCGAAAGCCGTGTTGCAACGCATCCAATGCGGACGCCCGGATACAGCCGGAAGTCGAAAAACCGGCGAAGATACAAGTATCGATACCCATGGTGTTCAGCGTCGAAACGAGGCTCGTGCCAAAAAATGCGCTGGGATACTGCTTGGTGATCACGATATCCTCTGGCTGCGGTAGAAGCCTGTCATCAAAGTCGCCTAGCGGTTCACCCTTTTGAAACAGCGACAATGCGCCAACCTTTTGATAAAATAGACCGCCATCAGTGCCGCCACGTGCATATTCTACTTTCGTGAAAATCACAGGTATCCCGGCGTCCCGAGCAATGGCGGCAAGCGAAGTCATTTCCTGAAACGCGTGGTCAGAACCGACATATAGCGGTGCGTCCGGTTCGATATAGGCTTTGGCAACATCTATCAGGACGACGGCAGGACTTTTCCCAAAACCCAGTTTTCCGCCAAAACCAGCCGTTTTGTAATTTTCATTTAGATCACTCATGGTTATGAACCATAGCGCCGGCATGAGCTTCCGCCAAGCGATCCCAATGCCGCATGCGAAAAACACACCCGCTGCACGCTCATTCGGCGCGGATCGGGCCTATGATGGCGATCCTATGCGATTTAGACGTAATATTTCTTTTGGATATTGTACAAATCATATCTTCAAAATGCGTTAGAAAACGGCTAGAAGCATTTTAATTACAAAAAACCTATACAAATATGAGGACGGAAAATGAACTTCCCGCCACGGCAAGGTCTGTACGATTCAAACAACGAGCATGATGCATGCGGCGTTGGTTTTGTTGCGAATATTGAGGGCGAAAAATCACATCTGACGGTCAAACGAGGCTTGGAAATTCTGGTCAATATTGACCACCGTGGGGCTGTGGGTGCCGACCCATTATTAGGTGATGGCGCTGGCCTGCTAATGCAGATACCTGACGCTCTTCTGCGGGATTGGGCGGATAAAGAAGGTGTGAATCTGCCACCAGCTGGTGACTATGCCGTAGCCATGTGCTTCCTGCCGCCGGATGCCGCAGAATTGGAATTTGCCACGACCCATTTTGAACGGTTCCTTGCCAAGGAAGGTCAAGAGTTGATCGGCTGGCGCGACGTACCGATTGATAGAACGGGTATCGGAAAGGCCGTCCTCGAACAAATGCCGGTGATTCGCCAGGCGATTGTCGGCAAGGGCGAATCGATCACCGATCAGGATGCGTTTGAGCGTAAAATTCTGGCGCTGCGCAAACAGATACATAATCCGCTCGATGGGCATGCCGAAAAGAACAACATGCCTGGCCTGACTGAGTTTTACATGCCGTCATTTTCAACGCGAACAATCGTCTATAAAGGGCTATTGCTCGCTGATCAGGTGGGGTCCTTTTATGAAGACCTGAAAAATCCATTGACCACTTCAGCGGTCGCGATGGTCCATCAACGCTTTTCGACCAACACATTTCCGTCCTGGAAACTGGCGCATCCCTATCGCTTTATTGCGCATAATGGAGAGATAAATACGGTACGCGGCAATGTTAACTGGATGAACGCTCGTCGCCGGACGATGGAGTCTGAACTGCTCGGCGCCGATCTCGACAAAATGTGGCCACTCATTCCGCACGGCCAGTCCGATACGGCATGTCTCGACAATGCTCTGGAACTGTTGGTCGCCGGTGGGTTTTCACTTGCTCATGCGGTAATGATGCTGATTCCAGAGGCTTGGGCCGGTGATCCTACAATGGATCCGGATCGCAAAGCCTTTTATGAATATCACGCTGCTTTGATGGAGCCATGGGATGGTCCAGCCGCTGTGGCGTTTACCGATGGCCGCCAGGTTGGCGCGACATTGGACCGCAATGGACTGCGCCCTGCGCGTTTTTGTGTCACCGATGACGGGTATGTCATCATGGCATCTGAATCAGGTGTCCTGCCGGTCAAAGAAGATAATATCGTCCGCAAATGGCGTCTGCAGCCAGGAAAAATGTTGCTCATCGACATGGAGCAAGGCCGCATCATCGAAGATGAAGAGATTAAAGCCGACCTTGCGAAGGCACAGCCTTATGCAAAGTGGCTAGAATCCACCCAATATAATTTGAAGGACCTTGATCTCGATGATCTAGACGATGTCGATACACCGGAAGTTCCGGGGGAAGACGGTCCTGCCGCCCTCCTCGACCGGCAACAGGCCTTTGGTTTCACGCAAGAAGACGTGACCAAATTCCTGGAGCCCATGGCAACAGATGGCGCGG
>CALKXX010000185.1 GCA_938003725.1 uncultured Sphingomonadaceae bacterium
GGCCGAGCATAAGGATCTGATAATCGAATTGCGCTCAAAGCTGCAAAATAAAACATCCTCTAAACCTTTGTTGAATTCTGATGATGTATATGAATTTGATAAAGATGGGGGCGTTTTCTGTACGCACTGTTTTGACACAACTAACGACAAAATTCGGGTTAAGAATCTGTCTGGCGCTTTTTCTGCGTTCGGAAAATATGAGTGTCCAAAATGCAAAAATACCTTCGGTGACGCTTCGCGCAAAAATACCGTTGGTTTAATCTAGCTATTAAAACTGGTGTATTGCTTCGTCATGCTGAACTTGTTTACCTTCGGTGGCCTTCGGCTCAGCATCCAACGCGCCCCAATCACAGCCTGTGAGAACCGAGAAATGGACCCTGAAACGAGTTCAAGGTGACGGTTCGGTTTGCCCAAAATCTCACCCCAAATCGCCATAAAGTAGCTCAAACCAGTCCGGCACTTTCTCAGCCCGCCGCACCACCTGTCCATGGGCCATTTCCAACAGCACACCAGGGCGTTTGTTTAGCGCTGAGGCATCAAACACCATTGCCCGGTCGGCCAGCAGTGCTGCTTCACGAATTAGCGGCCCGTTACGATCAAACCGCTGTCGGACTTTTTCTGCCGGTACAGGATGACCGCCTTCTTCGATCCGTGCTGCAACACGGGCGATAGCGAGATCTGCTGAGGCGAGCGTCAAGTGAAACACGATGATGCGAAATCCGGCATCGCGCGCGTCATTCAACAGCTCAAGTTTGGAGGGATGCGAGAATACGGTTTCCATCACAAACGATTGACCAGCCGCAATATATTCGCGCCGCTTTTCCTCGGCGATTTTCGCGGCTTGATAAGAGGCTTCGGGAGAGGGATTACGCAGCTCATCGCGCTGGATGATATCGGCATTGATAAAAGGCGCGGCGACACGTTCCGCCAGCACGGTGTCATAGAATGTCGACTTACCCGCGCCGTTGGGCCCGGCGATCAGGAATAATGTCGGGCGGCCAGCGACAATCGCCATTAGTCGCTTGCGCCGCTTTCCCTACCAATTGCTCCATCGCGCAGACCAGTCCCCAAACCTTGGGCTTTGCGCGCTGCAAAAAATTTGCGCTGTTCGGTCGTACCGGATCGCGCCGCATCAAACAGGCTGTCAATATAGGCTTCCTGTTCGCCAGCTGTCAGCGCATCAGGGGACAGTTTTCCGCTGAGCGCCTCAACCACACGCGACTGGTCAAAAAAGCGCGACTTTTCTATGCTCATCCCGATCCGTACCCAGTGGCGGACCTGTCCGGCGAGCGAACGGCTCATCATATCCGCCTCGCGGCCGATGACTTCCATAAGCTCGTCGTCAATCTTGATCGTTTTTGCCATATCAATCTCTTTCAAATAGGGTGTCAAAATGACACCTAAGTGCCATTTTGTCAAGATTTGTGGTTATTGGATCAGTCAATCGCAAGATTAATCTCGGCGTTGACCCGGGCCAGGCCCGCCGATAAACAGTATTTAACTGCTCAATTAAAAGAGAGAGAATCGCCATGAAAGCCATCCAACTTAAAGCTCCCGCATCGCTCGATAATCTCACACTTGTCGATCTACCTGACCCGGCGGCACCGGGACCGGGGGAAATTACGGTTCGTTTGCGGGCTTCCAGTCTCAACTATCACGACTATGCTGTGGTTAAGGGTATGCTGCCTACCGCCGAAGATCGCATTCCTATGTCCGATGGCGCGGGCGAAGTGACGGCAGTGGGCGAATTTGTGACGGAGTTCGCGGTCGGGGATCAGGTGGTTTCAACCTTTTTCCCCGATTGGCTAGATGGCACGCCGCCGGAAGGCGGCTTTGCCCGCGTACCGGGTGATGGGATTGATGGCTATGCGGTGGAACAGGTCGTTTCCCCGACAACCTCTTGGACGAAAGCGCCCAAAGGCTACACCGCTGCACAAGCGGCTACGCTGACCTGTGCTGGTCTGACCGCTTGGCGCGCGTTGTTTGTCGATGGAGATGTAAAGCCGGGTGACAGGGTGCTGGTTCAAGGGACGGGCGGTGTTTCCATCTTTGCGCTTCAATTTGCCAAGGCGGCAGGCGCGACGGTGATTGCGACATCCTCTTCCCATGAAAAGCTAGAGCGTCTCAAAAATTTGGGCGCGGACCATCTGATCAACTATAAAGAAGTGGAAGCATGGGGACCAAAAGTGCTCGAACTCACCGGCGGCAAAGGTGTGGATTGCGTGGTCGAAATTGGTGGTGCGGGCACGCTGGATCAATCGATGATGGCAACGCGGATCGGCGGGCATGTTGCCTTAATTGGTGTGCTGACCGGATTTGCCGGCCCGGTACAGACGGCAATGCTGATGGCAAAAAACCTGCGCGTGCAGGGATTAACCGTAGGTTCTCGGCAACAGCAACTGGATATGATCGCCGGTATTGAAGCCAATGGTATCAAACCCGTGCTGGATAAATCATTCCCACTGGCGAATCTGGCCGATGCCTTTCGGCATCAGGAATCGGGGCAACATTTCGGAAAAATCATCGTCGATATCTGAAGCTTGTGGGACGATGCAACTCGATCTAGGTTCTGATCCACGTACCGATATATTGCGGCGCATGCATGCTGCGTTGATCAAAAAATTTGACCGCATCGTTCGGCCCGATGATAAACGCCGCGATCCGATGTGGACGCTGGTACAGGGCGTTATTGGTGCGCAGGCCAAGACCGCCGTGTCGAACGCAAATACGGACCGATTGATCGCGGACTATGGTTCATGGGAAAAAGTTCTGGAAGCGCCGACCGAAACACTGACGGTCAAGCTGAAAACAGCAACATTTCCGTCGATAGCGGCAGAGCGGTTACAGGCTTGCTTACAAGAAATCATCGCGCAGCGCGGGGCGGCAAAGCTGGACCATCTCGAAACACTTGATACGGCAGATGCTATGGCTTGGCTGGAAACGTTACCGGGCGTGGCGCGCAAGATCAGCGCGGGTGTGATGAACACCAGTCAGTTTAATCGCAGGGCGCTTGTGCTTGATGCGGGCCATCGCCGCGTCGTCCAACGGATGGGATTGGTGCCGGGCAAAGCGGATACGGCACGCGCCTATGACGCATTGATGCCCATTTTACCACCGGAATGGTCTGCGGAAGATATGGACGAGCATCATTTGTTGAGCAAACGGTTGGCTCAAACCCTTTGCCGCCCAAAAAAGCCGGATTGCGCGTCCTGTCCAGTGCGCAGTGATTGTGAAACGGGACGCTAGACGCGATCTCTTTGGAATTTTACACTTTGGCATTTTGGACGAAATTGGA
This sequence comes from uncultured Sphingomonadaceae bacterium, assembly GCA_938003725.1. Taxonomy (GTDB): domain Bacteria; phylum Pseudomonadota; class Alphaproteobacteria; order Sphingomonadales; family Sphingomonadaceae; genus Parasphingorhabdus. The sequence goes on from CALKXX010000185.1 coordinate 3,296, forward strand.
CTTTGAAATTGACGGCGAATCTGATCCTCTAGCGGCTGGAGGGCCTTTGTCTCGATTGGGCTTTGCATGATGGTCCATTCTGGCTTATTCAACAGGGTAAGAAAATCTGCACATCCCGGAGTCCGCTATGCGACCGGTGTCCCGTACCGGGCATTTGTCTCTGGTTTGCTGCCTAAAACAGACAGGGTAAAAATGATGAGTAACGAGACCAAAATGTACGGTATCTCCAATTGCGATACGATCAAAAAGGCACGCAATTGGATGGAGAAAAACAGCATCAACTATGTTTTTCATGACTATAAAAAGTCGGGAATTACCAAAGAAAAGCTGGAAATGTGGGTGCTGCAGGTTGGCTGGGAAACGTTGCTCAACAAACGCGGTACGACGTTCAAAAAACTTCCCGATATGGTGAAGGCCAATGTAAGCGATGATACTGCGGTCATGTTGATGGCGGAAAACCCCAGCATGATTAAACGCCCGGTCCTGGAGCATGGCGATGAACTGGTCGTCGGGTTTAAGGCAGCGGACTATGAAGCGGCTGGATTATCGGCACGTAACAGCTAGTGCCCACGATAATGTCCCACGCAGCGATCCCGATTGCGGGAGCGTTGATGTTGGGGCGCGGGCGCATATCGATACCCGTCATTGTGACCGGCATCGTTTTTTCAATGCTCCCCGATGCTGACATTATCGGTTTTCAATTTGGTATAGAATATGGTGACAGTTGGGGCCATCGCGGCGCGACGCATAGCCTGACTTTCGCGGCAGTAATCGCTATGCTGACGACGGCCATTTTGCGCCCGGATCGCTACATGATTGCTGGCCTTTATCTTTTCCTTGCAATGGCCTCGCATGGTTTGTTGGACATGCTGACCAACGGCGGATTGGGCGCTGCGCTATTCTGGCCGATCAGTGATGCGCGAATTTTCGCGCCAATCACCCCAATTGCGGTATCGCCGATCGGGGTAGCTGACTTTATCAGCGCGCGCGGATTGACAGTCCTATATTCGGAAATCACCTGGATATGGACCCCATTGCTTTTTCTGGTCGGTACGGTTTATCTTGTCAGTCGGGGGAGCGCGAAATGGCGACAGCAAAGTGGAACGGAAAAATAATCGCAGACAGCGATGATACGGTAGTAGTGGAGGGTAATCACTATTTCCCGCGCGATGCGGTTAATGCCGAATGTTTGACCGATAGCGATATGACGAGCCATTGTCCGTGGAAAGGCGATGCCAGTTATCATAGTCTAACCGTAGCGGGGAAAGTGAACCCGGATGCGGCTTGGTATTATCCCGAACCAAAAGACGCCGCCGCTGAAATCAAAAACCGGATTGCCTTTTGGAAGGGCGTGGAGATATCGGCATGAATTGGGCAGGATTTACCGGACTGGCAGCTGCGCTATTGGTCGTGAGTGGGTGCAACGCCGCATCAGAAACTAATGATTCAGTCAATGAGAGAGTAATGACATTAAGCGGCCAAAGACCGATCGTTATCGCGCACCGCGGGGCGAGCGGGGAACGACCGGAACATACGCTGGCTGCCTATCAACTGGCTATAGAGCAAGGTGCCAGCTTCATTGAACCCGATCTGGTTTTGACCAAAGATGGCGTGCTGGTTGTGCGGCACGAGAATGAGATTAGTGAAACGACCAATGTGTCCGGCAAAACCGAATTTGAAGGACGCCGAACGACCAAGACGATTGACGGAAAAAAAGTCACCGGCTGGTTCACCGAGGATTTTACACTTGCCGAGTTAAAATCACTGCGCGCCAAAGAACGATTATCTGATCTGCGCCCTGATAATGTCAAATATAATGGCCAGTTTGAAATTCCGACATTTGAAGAAGTGTTGCAACTGCTTCAAACGCACGCGGAGGAAACCGGCATACGGGTGGGCGTCTATCCGGAAACGAAGCACCCATTCTACTTCGCTGGCATTGGTTTGCCGCACGAGGCGCCGATGCTCGCGTTGCTTGGTCAATATGGATTTGACGGACCGGATGACCCTGTTTTCATTCAATCCTTTGAGGTGGGAAACCTTAAGCTACTGAAAAAGAAAACGGAGATACGCCTAGTGCAATTGATTGCGGAAGAAGGTGGCCCTGCCGATCTGAAAGATCAAACCTACGCAAATATGCTGACCCCCGCCGGACTGAGCCGGATAGCGAAATATGCCGATGGCATCGGCCCGCAAAAAACTCTGGTTCTTCCGACCGATGGGCTGGGCATGATGGATGGTCCGACCGGACTGGTTGCGGCGGCACATGACGCCGGTTTGTTGGTGCACCCATGGACGTTCCGGCGGGAAAATTACTTCCTGCCCACAAATTTCAAGAGCGGGGTTGATCCGTCGAGAAATGGTGACCTGGCAGCGGAAATTGAAGCCTATCGAAGAGCGGGTGTGGATGGTTTTTTTAGCGACAATCCAGCACAGGTCGTCAATGCATTGGGCGATGATAATGGCGAGTTGCCGTAAATATATAGATCGCAATTGATATGACCATCAACCCCGCCCCAAGCAGAAAGGGCGCACCGGGGAAGTATAGTCCCTGATCATCGGCAAATGCCGCAAAGACCATGGTCATGACCACCGGCCCGAAAATCGACGTCAGGCTGACCATGCTCGCTATAGCGCCCTGTAACTCACCTTGCGCATCTTCATCGATCCGAACGCTCATCATTTGCTGCATGGCCGGAAAGGCAAATCCGCTCGCAGCGCCGATAAAGATGCCGACATAGACAAACCAGGCTGCGGGTGCGAACGCAAAACATAGATAGGCCGGGATACCGAATATCAGGCTGTACATTGCGGTTCGTTTTTCACCAATGCGCGCAATGACCGGCCCGGTCAGCACACCCTGTACCACCGCCAGCAATATGCCGTAAAGGGCGACGCTAAGCCCGATTTGAAATATGCTCCAGTCAAACCGTTCGATCAGCCAATAAGCCCAGACAGCGATTTGCGCCTGCGCCGCCAATTGCAGCACGAAAATTGTCGTCAAAAATCCCAGCACTAATGGTGTTTTCGACATTTGTAAGATGCTGCCCATGGGATTGGCGCGCCGGATAGAAAATTGCCGCCGTTTTGCCGTTGGCAGCGTTTCTTTTAGAATCAATATTCCTATGGCGGCACCAAGCAAAGCCAAAATAGAGGCGAGAATGAAGGGCAGGCGGTCTCCATACTCACCTAACAAGCCGCCAATACCGGGTCCAATTACAAATCCGGCTGCGCCTGCGCCACCCAATATCCCGAAAAACTTGCCCCGTTCTTCGGGTTTCGCGACGTCCGCAACGCAGCTATTCGCTGCCGCCCAACTGGCCCCCATAATGCCGGATATGATTCGCCCGACGAAAAGCCACGTCAAACTGGGTGCCCATGCCATGATCGCGTAGTCGAGACCCAGAAGAAACAATGTGACGAGCAATACCGGCCGCCGGCCAAAATGATCGCTTAATCCGCCAATAATCGGCGCAAACAGAAACTGCATGGTGGCATAGGCGAACAATAGCCATCCGCCAATTTCTGCAGCACGGTCAATTGATGCGCCGGACAGCCCGCCGACCAGCGAGGGCATCACAGGCAATATCAATCCGATGCCCATCATGTCGATAAACACGATGAACGCGACGAATAGCAATATAGACTGTTTGCCCCCGGAATCGGGACGCTCAGCCTCAGCACCGGTTTCTGAACCAGTTTCAGGCATGGCAAAATCCAATAGAACGGAAAAATATGTCGGTGAGTCGTGAGAAA
>CALKXX010000186.1 GCA_938003725.1 uncultured Sphingomonadaceae bacterium
AATTGCAGCAGGCGGATGATACCGTAAACAGCCTGTCCGACGGCGGTGCGCATTGTGGAACGATCTGCGATGCGGCAAGCCCGACCTTCATGCTGGAGCACTGGGTCAAGAATCGCAAACGCGGTACGATCAGCATAGAAAATGCGATTAAGCGGCAATGTCTTGATACGGCGCGGCTCTATAATCTCAACGATCGCGGCGTGTTGAAACCGGGCTATCTTGCGGATGTAAATGTGATCGATATGGACCGGATTAAGCTCGGTAAGCCGTGGTTGGCCTTTGATTTGCCCGCAGGCGGGAAACGCTTGCTGCAGAAGGCTGATGGTTATGATCACACCATTAAATCTGGCGAGGTTACGTTCACGGGAGGTGTTGTCACCGACAAGCGGCCGGGTGGATTGATCCGCGGACCGCAAGCTGTGGAGATGCGCGAAGCGGCAGAGTGATGGTTTGCTATTTATTTATTACCTATGTTTTGAATAGGGTTAACAAAATTGTGTCATTTTGAAACAAAAAAACAGCGCCGTGCAATTGACGGCGCGTCTCCATTGGTTAAAGTAAAGTTAAGTGAAGGTCTCGTGATTCGTGGGGCTACACTGATCTTTTTAAGAAGGGGATTTTCATGCATTCGATGACCAAAATGGGCATATTCTTGTCCACGGCGGCGGCCTTCGCCGTTCCGAGCGCGACTGAAGCGGCTCAGTTTATCCAAACCGGTTCTTCGGGCGGATTGTCATATCAGGCACGCAGCCTAATTGTTGGTGTGACATCAACTGACACCATCGCTGGCGGCGGCGACCCGATTTATCTCAGTGATAACCGTCATCGCGGCACAGTTGGCCTGTTGATGGACTTTGGCGCTGGCGGACGGTTTGTCTGTTCAGGCAGCTTGTCCGCTAACCGGACGGCAATCATTACCGCTGGCCACTGTGTAAGCGACGGCGGAAGTGCTCGTCCTGAATCGGTGACCGCGTTTTTCTACGATGGTAATGCTGCTGATGACTCGGTCTATGGAGCGGGTGCAGCTGGTGTCACCACCGTGAACATCGGGCACATCCACGTTAATGAAGATTATACAGGCGAAGTGATTGACCAAAATGACATCGCTGTTCTTAAGCTTGATGGGGAAGCTCCGGCATTCGCTCAAGGTTATGAACTTTACACCGGTGGCGATCTGACCGGCGAGCAATTCAACGTTGCTGGCTATGGCGTGCGTTCCGATACCGGCGGCGATGCTGGTGGCAATCTGGGAACTGGACGCTTGCGTCAAGGTGATAACCGCTATGATTTCGCATTTGGCGACGCTGATTTTGGTGGTTTTTTCGATGGTGGACCCGCCGGGTTCTTCGGTACCGCGGATGTTGAATTCTCATATGTTTCCGATTTCGACAATGGACTAGCAGCAAATGATGCGTCATGCCTCATAGGCGGAGCATTCGGCCTTGGTGGCGCAAAATATTGTGATCTAGGTGTTGGAGCTTTGGAAGTTGGCATTGATGGTGGCGACTCCGGTGGTCCTCAATTCATCAACGGCCAATTGGCTGGCGTAAACTCCTACGGCTTGTCCTTCGGAGAGACTTTTGGTGATATCGATGGTGGCCTGAACAGCAGTTTTGGTGAATTTAGCGGCTATGTTCCGACCTTTATCCACTCTGAGTGGATTGGTGGCGTTGTTCCAGAACCATCAACCTGGGCAATGATGATATTTGGTTTCGGCATGACCGGTGCTGCACTGCGTCGTCGCAAGAAACTGGTGAAGGTCAGCTACGCCTGAACTTTTGCAAAGACATGAACGGAAAAGGGGCGATTTATTCGCCCCTTTTTTTTGCGCGTTGGGTGGGCAAGCTTGCACATTTGCAGCACAGGCAGGGTTTTACCCCAAAATCAAGCGGGGGGCTATTGAGAGGGGCGCAGCAATGCGGCAATTCCATATGGTGAAAATGACTCTGCATTGCTTCACCGCGATCGCGATGACGACAATGGAAACCTTCTCTCTATGAGGGAGAGGTAAGAAGGAAATCAGATCCCCGCCCAGTCCAGACAACCGGGCAATTCGTCGCGAGAAAAGTCGATCTGCAAAACGCACCTGCTTGAAGGCTTTTCAGCTTATTCGGAAGAGTGAATAATCGGCGTGGAATAAACCCGGATGTCACCTCTTTTGGCGGTGCAGATTGCTATCGAAGATCAAACCCGCATCGGCATCAGCACATAGAGCGCAGGCGACTTGTCATTCTCGCGGATCAGCGTCGGCGCGCTGGCGTCGGCAAGGTGCAGTTCCACTGTATCGCTGTCAATCTCGCCCAGGATATCCAGTAGATAGCGTGAGTTGAAACCAATTTCGAACGTGTCTTCCTTATAGGCGCCCGGTACTTCTTCCTCCGCCTTGCCATTTTCGGGAGACGTCACAGAGAGCGTGATCTTGTCATCGCCGAGCGCCATTTTGACGGCGCGGGTTTTTTCGGTGGCGATGGTGGAGACGCGGTCCACGCCTTGGGCAAAGCTCTTGGGGTCGATTTTGAGCAGCTTGTCATTGCCGGTTGGAATGACGCGGCTGTAATCGGGGAAGGTGCCGTCAATCAATTTTGACGTCAAGATCGCGGTGCCCAGCGTGAAGCGTATTTTGCTCGCGGACAGATCAATCTGCACATTATTATCGCCGCTCTCATCGAGCAACTTACGCAGTTCATTGACGCACTTACGCGGGACAATCACATCGGGCATGCCTTCTGCGCCGGCTGGACGAGGCAATGTGACGCGCGCGAGACGGTGACCGTCTGTGGCGGCGGCTTTCAATACCGGCGCATCCTCATCTTGTACGTGCAGGAAAATGCCATTGAGATAATAGCGCGTTTCCTCGGTCGAGATCGCGAATTTGGTCTTATCGATAATCTGAATCAACGAGGCCGCTGGAAGCTCAAAGCTGGTCGGCAGATCACCCTCGGCAATGATCGGAAAATCATCACGGGGCAGGGTTTGCAGATTGAACCGCGCGCGGCCGGCATTGACCTTCATCTTTCCGTCGGCGGCATCCATCTGAACTTGACTTCCGTCGGGAAGCTTCCGGGCGATGTCGAACAGAGTATGGGCTGAAACCGTGATTGACCCGGCGGTTTCCACCTGAGCCTCGACTGTTTCTACAACCTGTAAATCCAGATCGGTGGCCATCAATTTTATGCCGCCGCCTGCGCTGGCTTCGATAAGGACGTTGGACAATATGGGGATGGTGTTGCGGCGTTCGACTACTGACTGGACGTGACCCAGGCTTTTGAGCAGTGCAGCGCGTTCGATGGTCGCTTTCATAAATGGTCCTCTTCTTCCCCAATGGCCGCGGTCGGAGTCGGAAAGGACTCCGTCAAATTGTCAGCCAAAAATTCACAGATCGTTCCCCGCTTCATTAACAATAAAGTGGGTCAGGGCAAGCCCGATGCAAGCGTGGCCGGGGATAATCTTGTGGAAAACTGTGGAAAAAACCTCAAGGGCGGGTAAAGCGGCAGGATGAATGCACAAATTCGGCCAATTTGCAGTAGGTTTTTTAGATAGATGAGTGGTTTACAAACAAACGGAAAACGCCTGTTCATTGCCCGCCATGGAGAAACGATTTTTAATCTCGCAGGCCGTATTCAGGGAGAACATCTCTACACGCCGCTGACGCTCACCGGCTTTGCCCAGGCCGATGAAATGGGCCGTGCGCTGGCGTTGCATCTAGGCGACGATACGGACCTAACATTAGTGGCTTCCGATACCGATCGTGCGCAACAGACATTGTCCGTCATTGCCCAGCATATCGGGGCAGATTGGCATGATGCGCAAAGCGATGCCCGTTTGCGGGAAATCGATATGGGGCAATGGGGGGGTGTCTATTACCGTGACCTAGAGGGCAAGTTGGAAATCGACCGGGAACATATGCTCTTTGCCAATGTGGCGCCCGGCGGGGAAGGCTATTCGGATATTGAAACGCGCCTAAATCAGTGGCTCGGTGAACAACATTTTGATCGTGATACGTTGGTTATCAGTCACGGCATGACCAGCCGCGTGCTGCGCGGATTGTTGACGGGTCTGCCGACTAATGAGAAATATGGCGCTCCTATAGCGGCGGGGCTGCCGCAAGGATCTATCGTCGAAATATGTGACGGGGCAGAAAGCATCGTGCATCTCGGCGGCGGGGAAGGGGAGAAAGCTTGAGGTTTCTGACGCTTTTTCTCCTGCTCGTTTCCATGCCCGTCGCGGCAAAGGACTCGCTAGGTATATTTGACAGCTGGGGTGCATTTCGTGATCCGGACGTTCCGCGCTGCTATGCGATTGCGGAGTCCGAGGAGATAACCGGAAAAGCAGAACGTAAATCCTATGCCGATGTCGGTTTTTGGCCCAAGCGGTCCATTCGCGCACAGTTTCATGTGCGTCTTAGTCGAGATCGGTCTAGCAATAGCCGGGTAATTGTCAGCATTGGGAACCGCCGTTTTCGATTGACTGCCAACCGAAGCGATGGCTGGTCACAGGATAAACGTATGGACGCCGCCATTATCGCGGCGCTTAGGTCGGCGAGCAGCATGACGGTGGAAAGCGTTGGCCGCGATGGTAAGCCGATTGTGGATGCATATCTGCTGCGTGGTGCAGCTACCGCGATAGATGCGGCTTCATTGGGATGTTCAAGGTTGAAATGAAAAAGCTGTTCGTATTGTCAGCGCTGGCCACTGGCTTTTCATCTATTCCCACACTATATCCGCCAACATGCAGATTCCTGGCCATATTGATCCCGTTCCGCTCCCCGCGAAGGTCACTCCTCGCGAAGATGGGCGTGTTGACCTAATAGGGCTTAGTGTTTCCGAAATTCGGGAGATATTGGTCGAAGCGGGACTGGAAGAGAAGCAGGGCAAGCTGCGTTCGAAGCAGCTGTTCCATTGGATATATCATCGCGGAATTACGGATTTTTCCCTGATGACAGATATGAGCAAAACGCTGCGACCATGGCTGGGTGCACGGTTTGTGATTGCTCGCCCCGAGATTGTCGAAGCGCATTTGTCGGAAGATGGCACACGCAAATGGTTGCTCAGGTCTGCGGATGGGCAAGACTACGAAATGGTGTTCATTCCCGATGATGATCGCGGGACGCTGTGTATTTCGAGCCAAGTTGGCTGTACGTTGAATTGCCGTTTCTGTCATACCGGTACGATGCGGCTGGTCCGCAATTTAAGCCCTGGGGAAATTGTGGGCCAGGTGATGCTTGCCCGCGATGATCTGGGCGAATGGCCGAAAGGTGTCATGGATTTCGCGGATGAAGAAGAAGCGGAAAATACCAAAGAATATAATCAGGCTTATAAATCCGATGGCCGCGTGCTCACCAATATCGTGTTAATGGGTATGGGCGAACCGTTATATAATTTCGACAATGTCCGCGACGCCATGAAGGTGGTGATGGATGGTTCGGGACTGGCGCTTTCCCGCCGTCGGATTACCCTGTCTACAAGCGGTGTGGTGCCAATGATTGCGCGGGCAGGTGAAGAGATTAACGTCAATCTCGCGATCTCTCTGCACGCTGTGAATAAAGAAGTCCGTGACGAGATTGTTCCTCTCAACCGCAAATATAGTATCGAAGAATTGCTGCAAGCCTGCGCCGATTATCCCGGTGCCAGCAACGCCCGCCGAATAACGTTTGAATATGTGATGTTGAAAGACAAGAATGACAGCGATCAGGATGCACGCGAACTGGTGAATTTACTGCGCAACTATGACCTGCCTGCAAAAGTGAATTTAATCCCGTTCAATCCCTGGCCCGGCTCACCTTATGAATGCTCTTCGCCAGAACGGATAAAAGCATTTTCCAAAATCATCTTTGATGCCGGGATTAGTGCGCCGGTTCGCACGCCCCGCGGTCAAGATATTATGGCGGCGTGCGGCCAGTTGAAATCCTCCAGCGAGAAAAAATCGCGCGCCGAACTGGACCGACAAGCAGAGGAAAAGCAAGCAGCTTTGGGCTAGAATATGGATTCTAAAGATATAGAGACCGCATTGACGCTGATCGGGGACACCCAACAGCGCATCAATCAGGAACTGATTGCAGAATATTGCGATGAGGATGACGATGGCGAATTCGACGCCGCAAGCCTTCCGCGCGGTGGATATTTCATTGAAAATGATCACCCTCGGATAAGCGCCTGCCATTTGGGGGATATGCTCGCACTTGAATATTTCGGACCGGACTATGGACCCGGATGGGATGGTTTTCTGGAATTAACCGCCAACCCCGACGTTGCGAACACCATCGGTGATCTTCGAATCGGAGGGCCTGATCAGGGTGCGAATGGCATCCGGACCTATGATTTTGAAGAGCTGTTGCGGAAAGGAACCGGATTTCCGATGCTGCGAAATCTTTGGATTCGGCCATCTGATCCCGGTGACCATAATTATTCGGGTATTGCAGACGGGCATTTGGAGAAGTTGCTGGGGCAAATGCCGGCCCTGGAGCAGTTGACAATTCCCCGACCAATCGACCTAAAAAATATGAACACGGAGCTGCCAAATCTGTCCATGTTGTCCACTGGATCGGAGTACCGTCACTATCATTTTGTTGAACGCATGGCTGAAAGTAACTCTTTCCCGGCGCTGGTCTATTTGGACTTTGGTGATGCGCTAGAACCTTGGATGTCGCCGGGCGAGGGGTCAGAAGATTATTGTGCCACACCCTTCGCGCATTATGAGAAATTCGCCCAATCCAAAGTTGCGGAGCAGATGTGGGGCTTTCGCCTCAGGAACGCGTGCCTTTCAAAAGCGGAATATCAAAAGCTGCAGGCGATCCGGCCCGATTGGCAATTCAGCATTGTTCTAGCGCCGCCGCACAGCTACGTTTCGCATTGGGAAAATGCAGATATTCCCTACGAATATTTGCTTCCAAATGGTTGAGATTTACCTCAATCCTTAGCCTTTCGATTATCTGGCGCTAGCAATGACATCAATTTCAACCTTCAAATCTGGCAGCGCGAGCGCATTTACTTCGACAATTGTGTCGGCTGGATAGGGAGGTGTGAAATAGCGTTTTCTTGCTTCGACAATTTTTGGGAAATCGGCCATATCTGTCAGATAGATCGTGACTTTGGCGATCTTGTCACGGCTGCTTCCGCCTGCGGCCAAAACGCGATCGATATTTTCCATGATCTGGGCGATCTGACTATCCACGTCATCAGCGCCAACTATATTGCCGGACTCATCAATGGCGGCCTGACCAGACAGAAATAGCAAATCTCCTACTTTCCAGCCAGGTGCTATGGCATAGGGCGCAAGCGGGTCAGGGTCTAACTGGATGACTTGTGGATTGTCGGACATGAGCATCTCAACCTCAGGAAAATAATGCAGCTATTGATGCTGCCATATCTCCACTTAACAGGGTATCAGTATAAACCGAACGGATGATTTTGGAAAGATTTACCAATCCTCCAAGCGCATTCTGCTTTGAGTGCTTCCCATCTGGCATTTACAAAAGGGCGAGCATCGCTGCTCGCCCCGTAATTTAGTCAAATTTGCAATAGCTTAGAAACGGAAGCCAAGGCCGCCGACAACCTGATTGCGGGAAACGCCTGCTTCATAGTCGCTGTAGCGATATTCGCCGCGAGCGAATAGATTGTCGCTCAGTTTGAATTCAACTCCTGCGCCCACGCGGATACCATCAAGGTTTCCGCCGCCAACACCAGTGGCGGTAAAACGCGCATTGCTATAGCCAGCCTTTGTATAGATCAGAGCTGAATCGCCGACTACAAAACCGAGGCGCGCGCCAGCATAAAGATCGCGGCTTGCGTCAACGCTTAGGCCGCCACCGGAAATTTCACCGGTGGATCCGGTGATTTCAGCTTCAACGCCATATACGATATTGCTGGACTGGAGGTCATAGCCAAGCGCTGCGCCAAAAAGAAAGCCGTCGAGATTGTCGTCATTTCCGGCACCGGCTAGACCGAAATCGGTATTGTCATAACCGGCAATCGCCGTACCTTTTGCACCTGAAAAATCACCTTCTTCCTGTGCAATAGCAGGAGACGTCATTGATGATACTGCAATAGCAGCTACAAATAGAATTTTCTTCATGATGGGGGTTCCTTAATATAGATACAAATGACCTAATTCTGTGAAACATCTGTTCTGTTTCATTGGTCGCCCAGAGATCTAAAATTAGGGACATTAATAACGACTGCATGCAATATTCAGAATTCGTCATAAACCTCAAATGACCATGATATGTTGTATCTTAGCAACAGTTTCGCCTGTAACCATATGCTTGCATCAGACGAACTAGCGGGTAGGAACTATGAAATGAGCCAGGCATCCGAAAACCGGCCGCAAAAGAGGCATCGCTTATCCACTCGGATATGGCATTGGGTGAATGCACTATGCTTGCTTGTCTTGCTGATGAGCGGGTTGACGATATTCAATGCTCATCCGCGGCTATATTGGGGGGAATATGGTTCCAACAATGACTATGCGTGGATGGCCGTTGGTAGCTCCCCGACCCAGGGATATTTGCGTTTCGGTGACACGCGCATCGACACCACCGGCTTTTTGGGAAACTGGCAGGATAGCGAAGGCAAGACGAAAACCTGGGCGTTTCCAGGATGGGCGACGATACCTTCTTACTATAGTTTGGCCGAGGGGCGGCGCTGGCATTTCTTTTTCGCCTGGATATTCAGTATTGGGTTGACCCTGTTCATGGTCCGATCGTTTTGGAACCGCCATATTCAGCAGGATTTGCGCATGAAACGGAAGGATTGGCGGCCCGGTAATATCTGGCGGAGCACCAAGAAACATGCGCGCTTGCGGGTTCAAAAATCGGCCACGGTTGAAGGTTATAATGTCATTCAAAAACTGAGTTATATCGGGGTGATCTTCATTCTGTTGCCGGTGATGATATTGACTGGCTTGGCCATGTCACCGGCGATGGATGCCAACTGGCCTATTCTATCAGATATATTTGGTGGTCGACAATCGGCCCGGTCGATTCATTTTATCGCGGCTTTTATCCTAGTCCTCTTTTTTCTGGTCCATATTCTAAAAGTGCTACTTTCAGGACCGATAGATCAGGTGAAATGGATGATTTTTGGCGGTAAACGGAAGGAGCCAGCGCGATGAAGAAGCTGATTACACGCCGTGCATTGGTAACGAGTGCAACGCTGGGCGCAGGCGGTCTGTTGACCGGATGTGACGCGCTCAGCCGCAATCCAGCGTTTCAAGATGTACTGGGCTTGGCGGAGGATGCAAATTTTGTCGTCCAGCGTGCGCTTGGCGACCGAATGGAACTTGCCAGTGAATATTCGCGCGCCGATATCTCTCCCAAATTTCGAGCTAACGGAACCCGCAATCCGGATACAATTGACTATAATGCGAGCGCGGCTCAATCGTTCGCTGATTGGCAGTTACGGCTCACTGGGTTATTTGCCAAACCGCAAAGTTTCTCGATGGCTTCGCTACAATCTATGCCACAACGAACCCAAATTACTCGCCTTGATTGCGTTGAAGGTTGGAGCGCGATCGGCGAATGGACCGGTGTCCCGATCAAGTTGCTTTTGGATTTGGCAGTACTGGCGGAAAAAGCCAATTTTCTGGTGTTCCACTGCGCGGATCGTCTGGGTGGTCGACCCTATTATGAGAGCATTGATCTACTGGATGCCTATCATCCGCAAACGATCATTGCGCACCGGCTAAATGGCAATGCGCTTCCGGTCGAAAACGGTGCGCCGCTGCGCTTGCGCGTCGAACGTCAGCTAGGATATAAACATGCAAAATATGTCCGCGAAATAGAGGCCGTTGCAACGCTTGACAATATTGGCGCGGGCAAGGGCGGGTATTGGGAAGATGTTGCGGATTACGAATGGTATGCCGGTATTTGAACGGTCCGAACCAAGTTTAACAAAGGAAGTTTTCGATGACCATCTTAGCTAATTTTTTAGGCAGCGTCATAAAACAAGGAGTGCTTAAGGTCGTTCATGCCGACGGTGTGGAGGAATCATTCGGGATAGCGACCGAAGGCTTTCCGAGTGTTGTCGTCCGATTGACGGACAAATCGGTGATCCGGCAGATAATGTTTGATCCGCGACTAGGTGCTGCCGAGGCATTTATGGATGGCAAGTTGGTTGTGGAGCAAGGCGATGTCATGGAGCTCGTGCAATTGTTACGTGCGAACCGGCCTTGGGAGCGGGGCGGAACTTTGAAAAAACCCGGCGCTCTTAAAAAATTGAAAGACTTTATCTGGGGAAATATTGATCGATTCAATATGCCTGGCCGATCAAAGGACAATGTTGCGCATCACTATGACATCGGCAATGACCTCTATAAATTGTTCCTTGACGAGGACATGCAATATAGTTGCGCCTATTGGCCAAGTCCGGACATAAGCTTGGAACAAGCGCAATTGGCCAAAAAAGCCCATATCGCCGCCAAACTGGCGCTTGGACCTGATATGCGTGTCCTCGATATCGGGTGCGGATGGGGCGGCACAGCACTTTATCTACATAAAAAAACAGGCGCGGAAGTGCTTGGCATCACGTTGAGCGAAGAGCAGCTCAAAATCGCCCAGCAACGGGCAATAGAGGCGGGTGTCGCCGACAAAGTGAAATTTGAGCTGATTGACTATCGTGATCTTGCCAAACGGGATGCCGGAAAATTCGATCGGATCGTTTCGGTCGGCATGTTTGAACATGTCGGTACGCCGCAATTCGGAACATTCTTTCTTTCCTGTGCGAACCTGATGACCCAAAATGGGGTGATGCTTCTCCACACAATTGGCCGAATGGGCAGTCCTGGGGCCACGGATGCATTTACGCGCAAATATATCTTCCCCGGTGGGTATATCCCTGCGCTCAGCGAAACTTTAGAGGTTAGTGAACGCTATCGCTTGATCCCGACGGATATAGAAACATTGCGCCTGCACTATGCGCTTACGATCAGGGAATGGTACAAACGAACGGTTGCCCATAAAGATGAAATTATCGCCCTATATGACGAACGTTTCTACCGCATGTGGATATTCTA
>CALKXX010000187.1 GCA_938003725.1 uncultured Sphingomonadaceae bacterium
CGGCTGCTTTTACTAGCAATCGCTCTGGTTCCCAAGGGCCAGGCATTTGCCATCCGCTGGTTCGTTTCGCTGAAAAGTCAAAGAAGCGCCCGTAATATTCAGGGTCGCCGACGAGTACGAGCGGCAGCGTTTCGTTGTTCGCCAATTCATGGAACAACGCCTCCATCAACTGTTTGCCGACGCCGCTGCGTTGGCAATCCGGATGAACCGCCACCGGACCCACCATGATCATGGGATGTTGTTTATCGCTGTCATCGGTCAAGGCCACTGGCCAGCATTGAATAGAGCCGATTAGCTCTTCTGCCATCGGATCGACGGCCGCCATGCTAAGTCCCTCTAGCATCTCCATGCCTTCGCGTACCTTATACGCGGTCCGGTTCTTGCGATCTTCGCCGAAAGAAGCGTCCAGCAAAGCCTCCACAAGCATGGGATCGATTTGGACGAGGGGAATTATAGTGGTCAAAACCTGCCGATCATTGTCGTTATTGTACCAAAAAACGGCGCTCTAGCTCTTAATTGCTCTGCTGTCGACCGATCAGAATATTAGGAGCCTTTTGTACAATTTGTATCGATTGCACATCGGTAAGTCCCGGTCTAAAAGAGTTCTGCAAAAATATGGAGTAACAGGGTGAATAGTCAGCAAAAACCAACCGGCGATCCGGCTTCGGCGGCAACCGTTGATACTGTAGCTGGTGGCAAACTGGCCACGCTTCGGAAAAACCCGAAGGGGTGGGTGGTGCTGGTCATCGCTATTGCCGCGGTGATTGCCTTTTTCGGAGCTGCTGCCGGCGGCGGTTTTGGCTTGTGGAGTTGGCAAGCCGGATTGGGCGCGCTTCCATGGACAGGATTGGCGGCCATTATCGCTTTATTGGTTGGCATTATCGGAATCGTTCTTGACCGCCGAAAGGGCCGCAAAACGCGTTGGCCGCTATTGGGGCTTGGAATGCTCATTTCGGTTCTGTTTCTGGGCTATATGGCAAGTTACCTTATTACTGCGAGATCGCTCCCCGCCATACATGACATCACAACGGACTTGGCTGATCCGCCTCAATTTTCTGGGTTGAAACTGCGCGAAGACAATTGGGACAATATACCCGGCGCGGACGATGACGGAATGAGGGGTATGAACCCGCGCCAGCGCTGGGCCACGGTGCATCAAGACGCTTATCCGGATATCCGCTCTGTACGGATCGATCAGCCCGTTGCTGAAGTCGTTGAAAAAGCGAAGCGCTTGGCCGAAGATCGTGGTTGGAAGATCGTAAATGTTGATCCGGCTTCAGGCCATTTGGAGGCCACGGCAACCATCTCACTTTTCCGGTTCAAGGATGATGTGGTCTTGCGGGCCCGTGCTGCTGAAGATGGTGCGGCGAGCATTATTGACATGCGATCTGTGTCGCGTGTGGGAGTTCATGATCTGGGCGCGAATGCGAAACGTGTCCGCCAGTTTTTGAGTGACCTTTCCGGGACAACAACTGCAGCTACGCAATAGAGGAATATGGCGCGCAAACGCCGGAAGAAATCACTATTGGCGCGCGGCAAAGCGGCGCTGAAATTGCTGGGAATATTTTTGCTATTTGTAATTTTGGGTATGATCGGCTCCGTATATGTTAAGGAAAATCCCGAAAACTTCCCGTGGACGCAGCTAAGCCTCAATCAACCGATCGGCTTGTTTACCGGCCGTAAGTTGGCTGCGCTTAATGGTGAGTTTCCACAATGTCAGCTATTGTTGAACGAGGCTGGTGTCATGTTTGAGCCTTTTCCTGCCAGTGGCGCCGATCAATGCCGGCGGGACCAGAATGTTTCGCTGCTTGCGCCGCCTGCTGACCGGATAGCCTATCGTCCACAGCGACTATCGCCCACGTGTCCCGTTGTCGCCGCTTTAAAAGTCTGGGAAGATCGAGTGGTCCAAGCGGCCGCAATCAAAATCTTTGGTCAAAATGTAAAGTCGATCCGCCATTTCGGATCTTATAACTGCCGGAAAATCTCTGGTCGTGATGCCTGGAGCGAGCATGCGACGGGAAATGCTATCGATGTCGCGGCCTTTGAACTAGCAGATGGAAAAATCATCTCGCTTAGCGGCAGTTGGACGGGCGCGGCGCTTGAAGCTCAATTCCTGCGCGAAGTCCGCGATGGGTCGTGCGATCTGTTCGCAACGGTCCTGTCACCGGACTATAACGCGGCCCATGCCGACCATTTTCATTTTGATCAGGCACCGCGCGGTGCGGCGGGAAACCGCATCTGTCGATAGATATATCAATCAACCGTCATTGGCAGGTGTCAACTTCAGCAATTTACCGCCTTCGCCATCTTGCAATACCCACAATGCACCGCCGGGTCCTTGTTCAACTTCCCGAATTCTTGCACCCATTTTAAACCGCTCTGCTTCCTTCGCGCTTTCACCGTCGAATGTCACCCTGATCAAAGCCTCGCTAGCTAGGCCGCCAATAAAAGCACTATCTTGCCAAGCCGGGAACATCTCGCCGGAATAGAATATCAGACCGGCGGGTGCGATTGTCGGGACCCAGGCCACTTTGGGTGCGGCAAATTCCGGGCGTGTGTCATGATTTGGGATTTTTTTACCGTCATAATGATCGCCTTCGGACACGATCGGATAGCCATAATTGGATCCCCGCTGGACAAGGTTGAGTTCGTCGCCATCTCGTGGGCCCATTTCTTGGTTCCACAATTTCCCATTGCTGTCGAATGCCATACCAAGAATGTTTCGATGACCGAGCGACCAAATTTCGTGCAGCGCGTCTTCATCTTCAATAAACGGATTGTCGGATGGAATAGTGCCATCTGGATTCAGCCTTACGATCTTGCCGAGATTCTGCTTCATATCCTGCGATGGATCGAATTTTTGTCGCTCTCCCGAACCGATGAATAGATATTTACCATCGGGTGAAAATACCAGACGATGGGAATAATGTCCCTTACCGGTGACTTTCGGATTCTGTGTCCAGATCACTTTTAGGTCGGAAATCTCGGGCGCTTCTGCCTCTGCGCCAATTGGCGCGAGGGACAATTTGGCATGTGCTGCCACCGCTCCACGCGTATCGCCATCGCCCGCTTCCACCCAGCTCAGATAAATCAAACCACTTTCGGCAAAATCAGGCGACAGGATAACGTCTCCGAATCCTCCTTGACCGCCATAGTCGACGTCAGGAATCCCGCCGATTTCAGTCTTTGTGCCTTTTTGATCTACGAGGAACAGCTTGCCCGCTTTTTCGGTAACCAACATCCGGCCATCAGGCAGAAAGGTCATTGCCCAAGGCTCATCAAAATCGGTAATTTCCGTCGTCGTGAAAGGTTCCCGATCCACCGGAGAAATGGTGGATAGAGTATCACTATCGGACGATCCCTCGGTTGCCCGCGCGTCGTCACCATTTGTGCAGGCGATGAGGGCTATTGTCAAAGCGCCAGTCAGGCTAAATTTTGTCATCATTTTTCCAGTCAGCATGGTTTTGGTTCCGATTTTGCGATTTCGTTAAATATAGGCGATCCGCAGCTGGAATAACAGGTAATTTCCAATAGAAAAAAGCCATTCACGGCTTGCTTACCATTTCTGGTTAAAGCGAACCTTATGTTTAGACGTCAGCGCGCCTTGGAAACACAGAATATCGATCCGCGTCCACAATCGGCGGTTTCGTCGGGTGTTGGGGCGGCCGGACTGCTGGGACTATGCGCCTGGATCATGATCGCTCGTCAATATGGAATGGATGGCCCATATTCAGCTCTAGCGGCATGCTTGTCATGCGCTGTGCCGATGGTGCTGTGGTCCTTGCTATATGACAAGGTGCATTTGCGCGCCACAACCGGGATTGATTGGAAAAACCCTAAGCCGTTTAAAGATACGCTGGATATCAGCATCGTTAAATTGGCAGGCCTCTGGGCAACATGGGGCCTGATCGCGGTCGTATATTGTATCGGCCGTTGGTACTGGACGGGGCAATATCAATTTTCCATGGAAATGATGGAACTGGGTGCGCCCTGGTTGTTGGCAATCTCTATTCCCTATGTGTTGTGGCTGGATCGGCATTTTATCGAACCACGCGATGGTGCATGGCATTTCGGACAATTCCTGATGGGCAGTCGCAGCAAAGATCATGGCGGCGAATATGATCGAGAACAAATCTATCATCATCTACGCGCCTGGACGGTGAAGGGCTTTTTCCTGGCGTTCATGATTTCAATCGTACCAGGCGGCTTTGGCGACCTCGTCCGGCTGGATGTTGATCAGATTATGGGCAATCCAGTGGCGATCGCGCATTGGCTCATCATCGCGATGTTTGTGGTTGATGTGCAGTTTGCGACCGTCGGCTATCTGCTGACGATGAAGCCGCTGGATTCTCATATCCGCACGGCCAACCCGCATCTGGCCGGCTGGGTTGCGGCGCTTATCTGTTATCCGCCGTTCATTCTAATGGGGGATAACGGCCCGCTCAATTATCATATAAATACCGCTGATTGGGCTTATTGGCTAGAGGGGCATCAAGTCGTGTTGGCGGCCTGGGGCGCTCTTCTGGTAATGCTGACAGCCATTTATGCCTGGGCCACGGTTGCCTTTGGATTGCGTTTCTCGAATCTTACTCATCGCGGCATTTTGACCCACGGCCCCTATGCGTGGACCAAGCATCCAGCCTATGTTGCGAAAAACAGCTATTGGTGGCTCGCGACTATGCCGTTTCTTGCAACATCCGGTAGCTATGTGGACATGATCCGCAATGCCGCGATCATGGCGGCCGTAAGTGGAGTTTATTTCTGGCGTGCCAAGACAGAAGAAAAGCATCTTCTCGCCGACCCCGCTTACAAGGAATATGCCGAATGGATGGACCGCAATGCGCCGATACCGCGGGCGATAAATTGGGTTAAAATGAAAACCGGCTGGTGGCAACCAGATCGGGAGGAACCCGATATGGAGCCAGCAGAATAGCCGTTTCTTTCAAGTGGAAATCAGCTTACAGCTAGCGGGATGACCATATTGGGCGCGGACGGAAAGCATCGCTGTTTTGGCGGACAGGCTGGTAAGGAATTTTACGGCCAGTATCATGATGAGGAATGGGGCACACCTGTTCACGATGACCGCCTGTTGTTCGAAAACCTTATTTTGGAGGGCGCTCAAGCTGGCCTGAGCTGGGAAACCGTGCTGCGCAAACGCGACGGCTATCGTCGCGCCTTTCATGGTTTCGATCTCCACCGGGTTGC